>JBAQYH010000182.1:0-3528 GCA_049299935.1 Methylobacter sp.
AATAGAAGGTGTTGGTTTTGCTATCATTGAAAATCAAAATGATAGACTTATTACCTCATCTAAATTATATTTTCAAGCTCTTTTAAGCGCGATTGCCCTGTCCCAAAACCTTGTGCCGGTTGACTTAGTTGGATTTATAGTTCCCACGCTCCGGCGTGGGAATTCAGTCTGCAACGCTCCAGCGTTGCGGGACATTGTAAGTCAGACCTTCCTGGTTTTTAAAACCTGGAAGGTCTGCATATCGGCATGTTTCTGAGCGTAGCGCGTGGGAACGAGGGGCATAACAAGTACAGACCTTGCCTTGCAAGGTCTTCCGTCAATAAGGCGTTGTAATACAGCGTCTCCACTGGAGTTAAAAATGGGATTCAGCGTTACTCACTTATTAGTTGTATTAGCCATCGTCATTGTCGTTTTCGGCACCAAGCGTTTAAGTAATATAGGCGCCGATCTGGGCGGAGCCATCAAAGGCTTTCGCACCGCCATGAAAGAGGTCGACGATGGCACGGATGCAGGAGATACGAGGGAGGCAGGGCAATTGTCGGGAGCGTCGACAGATGGAATTTCAGGAGCTGTTCACCAAGATAGCGCCGCACAGCATCAGGCAAAATAATTTCAAGGGCTGTAGGCAGTCCTTGATCAGTCAAAATATCCCCGATTTTTTATTCACCACGAAGGACACGAAGTTTACGTTTTTTCTTCGTGGTGAATTTCAACCTCGGTTAGCGATTCTTAAAACTGCCGCGACCAAGCCAGCTGAAACGAGAGCTGGTGCATTTCCAGATCGATAGATTGTCCCGGACTCAAAGGATTCGGTCCGCTGACTGTCTTGCTCGGCGAATACATAAACGCAAAGCTCAGATCGTCTTTGTCGGTTAAGGTGCGGGTGAAGCCTGTGGTCAAATGCCACTCCTGCACCCCGGGCGCCAGAATGTTGAACAGCACTTCTGAGCTGGGAATAGGCTGCTTGCCGTAGCTGACACCGCCGCGCCATGTCCAGTTCTCGTTTTGCTTCCATTGCGTGCCGAACTTGAAGATCGTCATATCCTTCCAGCCGAAGCCCGCGCCATTGCTGTTGCCCAGTTGCGCCGTTTGCAGATTGGGTAGCAGGGAGTTGCCCACCGAATTGACACTGCTGTAACGGATATGCTCTACGTCGAAAGCGGCGGTGATGCTGTCATTAATATCCCAGGCCAGTCCCCCATTAATGCTTTCCGGAATGTCGAAGTCGCCCTTTTCGGCAAAGAGCCCCGCATAATGCTGGAACGGGGACATGAACACGCGGCTTTTATAGGAAGCGCCCAGACGAAGCCCTGGTAGCAGTTCCACTAAGCCGCCGACACGGACGCCCGCACCGTATGAATAGTTCCGTATGTTGTTGGACAGATGCTGCGAGTCGCTGGAAAATCCCGCGAACGAACTCAGGCCCTGCGCTTTAAAGGCCTGTAGCGCGAAAATCGGCGCTATGCCCAAAGAAAACCGGCCATCGGCGAAACGCCGGGCGTAACTGGGAGAAATGAATACTTGCGCCAGATCAATGCCGGTTGTGCCTCCGCAGAAAGTTCCTATTCCACCGGGTGGGCAGGTTTGGCTGGCAGCACCGGCGTAATCGGTGTTCATGCCGCCGTTGCCGAACATCGTTACGCCGATAGACTGGTTGTTGTCCAGCTTATGATTCCAGCCCACCGTCGGGACGGGGAAATATTCGTTACCGCTCTCAGCCGTACCGGGGTTTAGCGGGAAAGCGCCGGGCGCCATGGTCGGCGCGCCTTGTACTGTATATTCGCGTCGCGGACTGAATACTTCCATTTCCACATCGAACCGGTCATCGACAAAAGCCATGCCGGCCGGATTGACTGCCGCCGCCATCGCGTCTTGCGGCAGGGCGGCACCCGCGCCGGCCATAGCCTTGCTGCGGGCGCCATAGCCGTGAGCAAAATAGCCGTTGGTTGCCTCCGATACGGAGGGGAATACCAGCATCATTGCGACAACACTAGCTGATAACCCTTGCTGTCGTTTGCTGAGCGGTTTATTAAAATTTTCTAACGGCATTATTGTTTCTCCAAAACATGCATATTTAAACGATTGAAAAAACAGCTTAGTGCGGTGGTTATATAAAATAAAGCGATATTATTAGATTTGTTTATCTTAAAAACAGATAAGACAAGGTGTCCGAGAGAATACCAATATGCGCCTTGACAGGGCGTAACGACTTAAAGTACTTTATAAAAAACGCGAAAGCTGACCGGACAACCGGAAGCCAGTGTGCCTTTTCCCTAGGGGCCACTGGCTTTTTTTTGGCCAAAATTTCGCTAACCGCTATCCGTACATCGCTTACCAGACAGTTTAGCGATTGAAAATTAAAGGAGATTTTTATGTCACATTGGTACGAAGACAATTCCCATTCCATCGGGCAAACTCCGCTGGTGCGGCTGAACCGCATCGGCGATGGCGCGCCGGTCACCCTGCTGGCAAAAATAGAAGGGCGCAATCCCGCTTATTCGGTCAAATGCCGGATCGGTGCGGCGATGATCTGGGATGCCGAGCGTCGCGGCTTGCTGGGGCCCGGCAAGGAACTGGTCGAGCCGACCAGCGGCAATACCGGCATTGCGCTGGCGTTTGTCGCGGCCGCGCGGAACATCCCGTTGACGCTGACGATGCCGGAGACCATGAGCCTGGAGCGCCGCAAACTGCTGATCGCCTATGGCGCGAAGCTGGTGCTGACCGAAGGCGCCAAGGGCATGAGCGGTGCGATAGCGAAAGCCGAGGAAATCGCAGCGTCCGATCCCGGACGTTATGTATTGCTACAGCAGTTTAAAAATCCGGCGAATCCGGCTATTCACGAGCAGACCACGGGGCCCGAGATATGGAACGATACCGACGGCGCTATCGATATTCTGGTTTCCGGCGTCGGCACCGGCGGGACGATTACCGGCGTTTCCCGTTATATCAAGCAGACCCAGCGCAAGGCGATCATTTCGATTGCGGTTGAACCTGAGGCGAGTCCGGTGCTCAGCCAGCGCCGTGCCGGTGAGCCGCTAAAACCCGGCCCGCATAAAATTCAGGGCATCGGTGCGGGGTTCGTGCCGGATGTGCTCGATCTGTCGCTGGTCGATCAAATAGAGCAGGTCAGCAATGAAGAAGCCATCGCTTTCGCGCGCCGCCTTGCCAGGGAGGAAGGCATACTGTCGGGTATTTCCTGCGGCGCGGCCGTGGCTGTAGCGGTGCGTGTGGCCAAGCGACCGGAAAACGCAGGCAAAACCATTGTGGTCGTGCTGCCGGATTCCGGCGAACGCTACTTGAGTTCGCCTTTGTTTGAAGGCGTTTTCGATGCCGGCGGTTTTGCGGCATGAGCGATTATGTCAAACAGGACTGGGGCGTCGATGAGCTGGTCATCCGGTTGCGGCATTTGCGTTTGCAGTCTCTGGAAACCCGACAGCGACGCGACAAACCGCCCAAACTGCCGTCGCGCAAGGAGCTGCAAAAAATACTCGACGGCCTGAGCGCGGTGTTGTTTCCAAACCGGTTGGG
>JBAQYH010000183.1:0-10849 GCA_049299935.1 Methylobacter sp.
GGCTCCTACAACCCCTTATGGGTCATCGTCTCCGTACTTCTCGCCATTCTCGCATCTTATGCCGCACTGAATGCCTCATCCCGAATAGAGCGCCTGCACGACACCGCATCCAAACTGAATTGGGCAATGATCAGCGCGTTCACCTTGGGCGTTGGAATCTGGTCAATGCATTTCATCGGCATGCTGGCATTGAACTTGCCCTGCACGGTCCACTACAACCCGCTCGTTACCTTAATCTCCATGATTCCGAGCATCCTGGCCAGCGGGGTCGCATTGGGTATCGTCTGGAATCACGGCACAAAACGCCTGCCGCCGCTGGCCGGCAGCGTCTTGCTCGGTTCAGGCATCGGACTTATGCACTACACAGGCATGGCCGCCATGCGGTTGGAAGGCGCCGTACGTTACGACCCGTCCTTGTTCGCATTATCGATTATCGTAGCCGTCGCACTGTCCTACCTTGCATTGCGTGTAAAAGGCGGCATGGCCTCAAGGAAACGTAGCGATACGCTGGTCGCCGTCATTATGGGCAGCGCAGTATCCGGCATGCATTACACCGCCATGTCCGCCTCCTACTTCGTACGAGGCGGCGTGACTGCGTTACCTTCCTCCGGCTTTACCACCAACACCCTCGCCGTCCTGATCGCCCTGACCACAGTCTTCCTGGCCGTGGCCGCATTGGCTCTCGCCGCCGTATCGCGTAACCGGGAAATGACAAAACAACTTCGCGATAGCGAAGAACGCTGGAGTTTTGCGCTGGAAGGTGCAGGAGACGGCGTATGGGACTGGAGTCCCCAAACCGATGAATCCTTGTTTTCCAATCGATGGAAAGAAATGCTCGGCTATGCCGAACATGAATTTCCGAATACCGGAACTGTCTGGGTAGATCATATCCACCCCGATGACAAGGAGCCTGCGTTATCCGCCTTACAGGGCTATTTTGCAGGCAACCAATCGTTCTTTGTTATCGAATACCGCATACGCTGTAAAGACGGCACATGGAAATGGATACTGGCCCGAGGGAAGTTGGTCAGCCGCGACGCCAATGGCAACCCATTGCGGATGATAGGCACGCACACCGACATCAGCTCCCGCAAGCATTCGGAAGAGTCCTTGCAACGTTCCGAATCAAAGTTCCGCACACTTTTCGATTCGACCAGCGACGCTGTGATGCTGCTGGACGAAAATGGTTTTTTTGATTGCAACAAGGCAACACTCGCGCTTTTCGGTTGTGCGACATTGGAGGAGTTCTGCGCAAAACACCCTAAGGACTTGTCGCCGCCGAAACAACCTTGCGGCACCAGCTCCTTGACAATGGCCAACCAACGGATCGCAACAGCGATGGAAAAAGGCAGCCTTCACTTTGAATGGCTACACAAGCGCGCCGATAACGACGAGAATTTTTCTGCTGAAGTGCTGCTCAGCGCCATGAGATTGAATGGCAAGCCGGTTCTGCAGGCAACTGTCCGCGACATTAGCGAACGCAAGCAGGCAGAGACGGAACTTCGCATTGCCGCCACCGCCTTTGAATCGCAGGAAGGCATAATGGTCACCGATGCCGACAAGATCATTCTTCGCGTGAATAAAGCATTCACCCATATCACCGGCTACAGCGCAGAAGAAGTCATAGGTAAACACCCGCGCATACTCCAATCCGGCCGGCAGAATGCGGAGTTTTATGCCGCAATGTGGAAGCGCATCAATAACACGGGCAGCTGGGAAGGTGAAATCTGGAACCGGCGCAAAAACGGCGAAATTTATCCGGAGTATCTCATCATCACCGCCGTAAAAGGCGCGGACGGCATTATCACCAATTACGTTGCCACACTTGTCGACATCACGCTAAACAAGGCGGCAGCGGACGAAATTGAACGCCTGGCGTTCTACGACCCCCTCACCGGCCTGCCTAATCGGCGCCTCCTGCTGGACCGGTTAGATCTGGCCTTGGCTTCAAGCCATCGCAGCGGCCGAAAAGGTGCGCTGCTGTTTATTGACTTGGATAACTTCAAGACGCTCAACGACACACTCGGCCACGACATGGGTGACCTGCTGCTGCAACTGGTTGCCGTAAGGTTAAGCTCATGCATACGCGAAGGCGACACCGTTGCCCGTCTGGGCGGCGATGAATTCGTGATTATGCTGGAAGACTTGAGCAAGCAGGCCGTTGAAGCGGCAACGCAGACCGAAACGATCGGCGAAAAAATTCTCGTCGCCCTCAACCAGCCTTACCAACTTGCCAAGAACGAATACTACAGCACCCCCAGTATCGGCGCCTCCTTGTTCAACGGTCACGAGCAATCCACGGACGAGCTGCTAAAACAGGCCGATATTGCCATGTATCAAGCCAAAACCTCGGGCCGGAATGCCCTGCGCTTCTTCGATCCGCAGATGCAGGCCAGCATCAATACACGCGTGGCCCTGGAAGCAGACCTGCGCCAGGCCGTAACGGAAAACCAATTCATACTTTATTACCAGCCGCAGGTTTACCATGACGGTCAGGCCATAGGCGCGGAAGTATTGATACGTTGGCATCACCCGCAACGCGGCTTGGTATCGCCGGCGGATTTCATCCCGCTGGCCGAGGAAACCGGCTTGATATTACCGATTGGGTTATGGGTGCTGGAAACGGCTTGCGCCCAAATCAAAATCTGGGAAGACAGCGGGCATACCCAACATTTACAGCTTGCCGTCAACGTCAGCGTGCGGCAATTCCGTCAGCCTGACTTTGTGGAGGAAGTGTCTCGGGTACTGCTCCATAGCGCCATTAACCCCCACAAGCTCAAACTGGAACTGACCGAAAACCTGATGCTGGACGACATCGACGACACCATCGTTAAAATGAATACACTCCGGGAAATCGGCGTCTGCTTCTCCATGGACGACTTCGGCACCGGCTATTCATCGCTATCCTATCTGACCCAACTGCCGCTCGATCAACTCAAGATTGACCAGTCATTTGTCCGCAACATCGGCGTAAAACCGACGGATGCGGTGATTGTACAAACCATCATCGGTATGGCGAAGAATCTGGGCATGGAGGTTATTGCCGAGGGCGTGGAGACCCAAGCGCAGCGAGCTTTCCTGGAACAGCATGGCTGCCCGGTCTGCCAGGGTTACCTGTTCGGCAAGCCGGTACTGCTGGCAGAATTCGAGCAGCTGCTCAAATACGGCTGAACATTTTCGGCCGTGTGCCTGGTTTTAGGCCAATTATCCTAAAAACCGCAGTTATTTCATTTTAGACGGCAGATGGATAGTCTCGCCGGCAACCATGAACGTACCTTCGCCAAGATGATGAATCGTCTTCGGATGTTCTTTGCGCGGATCAATCCAGGCTTCGACAACCTCAAGGATAAAGAAGTTGTATTTGGCGACCATCGTCCCATCAACAACCCTGCATTCGAGATTGGCATAGCATTCATCGATAAGCGGCGCTTCGACGCACGAGGCAGGCACCGGCGTGAGGCCAAACTCCTTGAACTTGTCGACCGTTCGTCCTGAGCAGTTCCCGCAGTCCACCACCTGTTTCGACAGTTCCACCGTTGGAATATTGATTACACACTCCTTGGTCGTTTTCAAAATATCGAATGTGTAATTTCCGCTGCTGATAACGCAACCTACGAGCGGCGGCTCAAACTCCAGCATGGTATGCCATGACATCGTCATGATGTTCGCTCGGCCCTCCTTGATGGTGGAGACCAGTACAACCGGCCCCGGCTCAAGCAGGCCGTAGACCTTGGACAGGGGAAAAGATTCTTTCGACATATCATCACCTCTTTTTCCTGGTAAACTCGTTACAAACAGCATTTGATTTCACGAAAACTGGATTATAGGAGAATGCAGGTTAAGCTACAGCTTTTCTCGTTGCCCGACGTTCCGGCATCCAGTAATCTTTCGATTTGAAGTCTTGGCGCGTAGTGGCCGACTGATGTTTAATGAAAATAGTGCGCGGTGCGCACATGTCTTAGGCGAAGAAATTCAAGTAATAAAAAAACCACTCCAACCGAGTTACAGTTTTTTGATAATAGCGTAAAAATCTTTTTTGGTCTTACCGGCCTGTTCAGCCATACTCTTGATCAGCGTTTGCGAGAAAGGCGCTTTGGGACAATCAACGGTGACTTTATAAAATCTACCGTTTTCTTCTTTAACCCATTGTTCGTGTGACGTGCCTTTTCTCGGGCGGGGCGTAAAGTTGAGATAGGTTAAGATTAGTTTTATTTCTTTGCAGGTCAGTGGCGGAAATTCACCGCTCATGCCGGCCTCAGCGGCATTGTTTCATCGAATATATGGTTGCTGCTATGGAAGATGTTATTTTTGATTTTCATAACATAATATTTAAACCACGCCGAGAAAGGCGCGCGTCTGCTTAATAATTGGTTTGCGTAAATTTTATCTTCGCCTTCCAAAGCATCATAAACATATTCTTTAATCATCGCTTCGAGTTTGACTTTGGCGTCTTCAAAGGAGTCGCCTTGTGCAGCAAGATTAAAGTCTAAACATAAAGCGACCCAAACGCCGTCTTCGCATTCAGCATAGCATTTGATAATTAATTGCTGTGGATTCATGTTCGCTCTCCGAAGTGTTTTTCTCTGTCAACCCGCTTTTTATTGACGCAGTTTAGCCTAATAGACTTCAGTTCGCCACACTATATGGAACACGGATTAAGCGGATAAACACTCATTTTAAAAGCGCAAAAACTTGGTTCGGAGTAAAAAAATCCGTGTAAATCGGCACCATCCGTGTCATCCGCGTTCTATTAAGCGACGCTGAATAGTTGCAGATTACCTATCTATATGCGGTTCAAGATGAACAATATGCCCATGATCGTCAAAATAAACCGTAATCATGGCCACGTCCCGGCACTGTTGCAACTCATCGGCTTTGACTTGATAAAACGCGCACAGCTCCTTATCGTTAACAATTTTATGGGCCGCCGGATGCATTACCCTGCTCCGTAATGCGCGGTAGAAAACCCAGCATAACCAAAGGGCGACCATCACCAGCAGGGTTACAACGTAAATCTCCATCAGTTCCAGCAGGCTTTTGTAGCCGCCGAACCAGCGCATTTCGTTGATCATCTTTTTATCGCCCAGCACCCAACTGGTTAAGGTGACCAAGGGAATCAACAAGTAAATCCACATCACCCAGCAGACGGCCCAGACAAATAAAGCCCCTACCCGTTTTTGCAGGCTTTGCAGCTGCGGCGCGTTAATAATGTATTCTTTCATTTCTCGCGCAAGCCTCTGTCCACGGTGACCCATACGGCGCGTTGTCCGCGTTTCTTTTTTATCGCCCGAATCGAACCGACGATGGTGGTGCCTACGTTAATCAGCCAGTACACGATGGGGTACCAGACCATCCAATAATAATACCGGGCGACGCCGCCGGTTCGGTACTCGTACCGCGAATCGATGAACAGGCTGACGCCGAATTGTATAAGACAGGTCAGGCTCAGCAACATGCTGGTCCAGTTAGGACTGAGATCGTGTAGCGATTCGTTGGCCGATTCGTTAAACAATGCCACCGGGGCATAAAGCACATGCAGCAGGATCAAAAACGCCCAGAAGATGCTGATCAGGCATTCGCCGTATAGCAGCCACATGCCGCGCGACGACCAGCGAAACAAGGACCGAAAATAGCGCAACAACACCTCGGTTCCGCCCTGCGCCCAGCGCATGCGTTGCTTCCATAAGCCGTGCAGGGTTTCCGGCATCAACACCCAGCACAAGGCGTTCGGTTCAAAGTAAATCGACCAGCCCGCCAGCTGTAACTTCCAGCTGATGTCGATGTCTTCGGTGACCATGTCGTTGCTCCAGTAACCGACATTGTGCAATGCGGATTTGCGGAATGCCGCGATCACGCCGGAGACGGTGAATACCTGTCCGTAAGACCGCTGCGCCCGCTTGATCATGCCGACGATGGCAGAGAATTCGCCGACCTGGATCCGGCCCAATAGCGTGGAGCGGTTGCGGATGCGCGGATTGCCGGTTACTGCGCCGACATTGGGATTATCCTGAAAATGCCGCACCATCCAGGCGATGGCTTCGGGAGCCAGCAGCGCGTCGCCGTCGATGCAGATCAGGATTTCATTGTTGGCCAGCAATGCTGCGGTACGCAAGCCCATCGCCTTGCCCTGGTTGGTGTGCAAGTTGACCACACGCAGCTGATCGTGTTGTTCGGCCAGTTCCTGCAATATCGCCAGGGTGTTATCTTTGCTGCCGTCGTTAACGGCGATAATTTCAAACGCGGGGTATTTTTGCCGCAGCAAAATTTCCACGGTTTCACGCACATTCTCCCCTTCGTTATAACAGGGGATCAAAATGGAAACCGGAGGATACTCGGTTAATTCAGGCAGGTGTTCGTCATTACCCTGCTGATGCCATTCATGGCGGACATAAAAAATAAGCGCGCCGAACATCCAGATGTAGGCCATAAACAAAGGATAGTAATAAATGAATCCTTCGATAAGGTCGTCCAGCGGTTCCCACACCGACACAAAGTCATACCATTGGGCCTGTAGTATGGCGATAAAGTTCTGCAATGAAGTGCTCATGGTTTTTCAGGGCATACGGCATCGCCCGCCCTGCTCAGGTTGATTAAAACAAAATTCATGATTAAGGCGAAACAGGAAGTGAAAAATGCTGCTGTAAATCCGCCAAGTGCGGCTGATCCTCAAAAACGTTGTCCGGATAATAACCGATGTGCTTGACGCCCAATTTTTTCAGTAATTCCAGCTGTTCGATAAACACCGGCATCGTAATTTTTTCTTGGTTTTTCCAGTTGACCGATTGCAGCTCAAACACGGTCTTTTTAAGGCCTTCGGGCTGCTTAGCCGCTGTTTTCACCAGTTGGCTGAGCCACTGTTTGGGGTTTTCCGCCTCTTCCATAAACGGCATGGCTTCAATCGCAACGTAATCGTAATGCGTTAAAAAGGATTTGAACGACTGCGCGTACCATTCTTCGCTGTAAGGCTTTAACAAGGGCAGTGCATAAAAATTACGCGCGGTCTTTATGCCCGGCCGGTAAATACGCACTCGGTTCGCCAGCTGATCGGTAAACTGGTTGATCAATTCGGTTTTATGTTGCGCCCAAGCCATGCGCATTTTGCTGGTCGCATGCAGCTGTTCGAATTGATCGGGCAGGCCCCATGCCTCTTTCGCATAGGTCAGTGCCGGCGGCGATACGTCTTCATAGTCCGATAAAATGCCGTCGTCATGAAACAAGATGCCGTCAAAATTACAATGCTTGGCCAAGTCTTCGTAAATTTCCGCCACATACTGACGCGCTTCAGGATTGAACGGCGACAGCCGGGTATAAATATGACTGGCCTTTTGCGCCTTGCCGTCCCGCCACTCCTGAACATACCAGGATTCCGGCGCCTTGCCCTGATAAGCCATAATCGGCATCCAGGCATACACCTTCACCCTGGCTACGGTTTTTAATTGCCAGGCAACCCGGCTGAACAAATCCTGCTTTACCGGCAAATGGCGATTGGGAAAATACACGGCATCGGCATTGCCGTCACCGTCCGGATCGGCATAAGCTTGCAAATAAACCGTATTGATATGCATATCCTTGATGCGTTGAATCGCGGCATCCAGGTTATGCTCGGTTTGCTCGGGGTCTTCATCGTAAAGATAATCCATATCCAGATGCGCTACCCGCAATGGCCTGTCAGCACGCAGTTCTGTCACAATTTCTGCAAATTGGCCGACATCGGGATTGTCCACCATAATCAAACGGCGCAAGGCGCTGATATCCGCCAACGTGTTAAAACCGTCCAGCAGCCCCATCGTCATCGGCATTCCGGCTTCGCGCGACGCTTGCACGGCGATTTGATTGTATTCTCCGTACGGCCAGACCATCGCCCTGGGCCTGACGCCGGCATGCTGAAAGATGAACTCGGCGCTTTTCAACAGCGCCGCATTGATGCGTTCGCGGTACTGTTCATCCGTTTCGTAAACCAGCATCGGGTCGTCGTACAGCCGGGTAATCGCCGCTGCCTGCGAACTGCCTTGCGGATTAGCGTTCACGCCCTTATGCAGGTCATAACTGTGCGAAGCGACTTCGACCAAACCGGACTGCACCATTTCTCTTACCTGCTCCCAACTGAGCAAAGGCTTGCCCGGCTCGTCGACAGTAACGTTACCGTCCATCCAGGTTCCCACCAGGGCAACCGTAGCCGGATAATGGTGTTTTTTTAATAGCGGAAAGACGCGGGTATAAAAGCTCTGGTAGCCGTCGTCAAAGGTCAACAGCGCGGCTTTGTCAGGTAACGCATCCTTGCCCGCTGCCGCATCAAGAATATTTTGTACGCTGACAATCTTGTAGCCGTTTTTTTTCAACCAACCCAGATGTTCTTCAAGATGATCGACACTGACATCCATCGAATTGAAAGGCGGTTTAGCGCCTTCCGCCCCGACGATGTCATGATAATTGAGAACCAGAAAGTGAGGTTCTTTGGCAGCTGCCGTGCCGAAAAAACCGATCAGAAAAATCAACAAACACGCTTTATTTAAGTAATTGACTGCGGTAACAGGTGTAAAAATGGCCATAACATCCGGATTGCAAAAAGATAAATTCACCAACGGGTGACAATATTAACCGAAAAACCTGCAAACCGGATTGAATAATAGCTTGAGCGTGATTATATAGCCGACTCCCGGCCGCAAAACCTGTCCAACAGTCCGTTACTTAACAAGAAGTCTATTGTTACCGCGCAATAACCAAACGGCGCCCTACTCCGTCGATATTGCGAAACTAAAAATCAAGATCCTCCTCATCATAATCGCCGAGCTGTTCTTGCAAGCGTTTTTTCTCCCAGTACAGCTCGATTTTTCTGCGTGCAGCCATCTTTTTTGCGGCACGCTCGCTTTCATTAGGAAGCGTTATATATTCATTGCTCAACCCCAAATCGAAGCCTTCAATATCAAGGTCAACTTCATCCTTGCTTTTGTCGACACCAACTTCAGGACCGGATTTATCTGATACGGATTTAGATGCTTTCATGGTCATAATTAATCAAGTCTTAAAAAAGTCACTTTTTAATTACTTATGACAATCTTGTAAAGCGAAATTTTAATACAACCGTAATAAAACCCCTTGGTGAATGCCGGCCCCGATATTCCTTGCTAAAAATATCAATTGCTTGGCGGGAGCTACATAATCAACTCTTTCATGTTTTATATGTCTTAGTGCGCGCACCGGCTCATCGGCCATATTTTTTACCTCCGGCCTTTTTTAAAGATTACAATGCCCGAATCTTACTTAACAACACAGCGTAATTTATGAAAGCAATCATACAAATTTTAATCGGTATGGCATTTATGACACTGGCGGCATGCTCAACCCAAGAGATCAAACAAGACGAAAAATCCATATCGGCTCCTGAAAAATTGCCCGCAATACCCGATGACTCATCGCAAAAATCAGGTCAAAATCCACCGCTGACCCTGATTAAAGGCGATCAAACATTGAACTTGGTCAGAATTATGGATGGCGGGGCCTGTAAAAACGACTTTCAAGGCGCTAAAGGCGCGTTTCTGATCTATGCCGACCCGGCCGATATAGAACGGATTAAACGTGAAAAAGGGCCGCAAATCTTCAGCGATTTCGAAAACAAAATTCAAAACTTTTCGACAGAAGCGTTGCAGGAAGCCGTTAACGCTACCAATCTTGCCGAAGATCCGTTTGCGCTGGGCGCAGATGAGGCCCAAGAGAAGCTGGCTAAACAATTGCTCAATAATTTCCGTAACAGTGTCGCCGGCGCCGTTAAATTATTTCAACAAGAAACAAGCTTGACGATTGATATTGTTCCATTTACTCCGTCATTGATTTTTTACCAACAAGGCTGCGAAGCCACGCATCTGGAGCCGGAAAACTAGGATCACAAGGTTATCCGGGCTTTTCATAACCAAACAAGAGGTATGCCATTATGGGTTGGAGAGATCGCACACATGAAGATACTTATTCCGATGCCGACGCCGAACAACGTTTAAAGGAGGAATTGCCGCACTGGTATCTGGAAAACGGCTGGATTCGGCGCAAATATAAAACCAGCGGCTGGAAAGCGACTCTGATGGTCGTCAATACGGTGGGACACTTGGCGGAGGCGGCGTTTCATCATCCCGACCTTACCGTTTCTTACGCCTTTGTGATCGTTAAACTCATGAATCATGCGGCGAAAGGCATTACCAACAAGGATTTTGAATTAGCCCGTAAAATCGAAGAGGTGATCATGTGGCAACCCGGCCAAGAAGGCGGCGCCTTAGTAGGCACGCCCGATGACCCGAGGTTTAAATATATCAAATATGATTAACTCGGATGCCAAAAGTAGGCGCCTCTAGGCGACGCTGATAAGCATGTTATCCATTTGAAAAGCAGGCGAAAGGCAAAAGGCAAAAGGCGCAAGGCGAAAAACCACTCGCGAACACACAGAGCTTTAGCCTTTAGCCTTATATTTTCGTGCCTTTCGTGGACGGCTCTAGTCAATTATTTTCAGTTTTATCAGATGTACACGCCGGCTATCGGCCCTGATGACTTCAAACTTCATGGAATCTACGGTAAGGCTCTCGCCTTTTTTGGGCATATGTTCAAGCTGGCTGACAATAAAACCGCCGATGGTATCGTACTCATCCGTTGCCAGATGTGTGGAAAAGTATTCGTCAAACTCATCCATAGGCGTCAGCGCCTTAATCATATATTCATTTGAACTGCGCTGAAAAATATAGCCTTCGTCTTCATGATCGTCGTGTTCGTCTTCAATTTCGCCGACGATTTGCTCTAACACATCCTCAATGGTGACCAGCCCTGCCGACTGACCATATTCATCGACGACGATTGCCATGTGATTACC
>JBAQYH010000184.1:0-2023 GCA_049299935.1 Methylobacter sp.
GCCACGGCCTATAGCAATTATCGTTTCACCAAGCGCTGGATAAAAGAGGCATTGGTTGCAGAAGGTTTGCTGGAAAAAGTCTATCCCGCTAATGAACTGAATGCCGACACTGATGCGAAAATAAAAGAAGCGATAGCAAAGCTGGAAGCCATGGATAAATATAAGGCTTAAGCACAAGATTCAAAGTTTATTGAAAGGGGCGGCCGGTTGACCGCCCCTTTTTTTATGCCCTGCAACCGGCGCTATTTGATGGATGTTACTGGTTACATTTTAATTGCCGTGCGATTAACGTAACCGGATGCAGCACTTCCAGCGCCACCCCCCGTTCTCTTAATCCCGCCGATATATGCAACGCGCAGCCTATGTTGGAACTGACCAGATACGCCCGCTTATTTTCTAAAGCCGCATTCAATAAATCATTCAATAGCGCTTGCGCCATTTGCGGATGATCCAGCATATAACTGCCGGCCGAGCCGCAGCATTGTATCGATGCGGGCAGCGGCGTCATTTTAATATCAGGGATTTGTTGCAGCAGCTTTACCGCCCCTTGCTCCTCGCGCATGACGTTTTTTAACGAGCACGGCGTATGCAGGCATACCGATGCGGCCAATGGTATCAACTGCTTGCTGAGATCGCAGCCCGACTTGATTAAAAATTGGCTAATATCAACCACTTTTCCGGCAAGCTCAGCCTGCCGATATTCCTTCATCTGACTGCCGCAGCCGCTGGCGATGGTCACTATCGCATCCAGGTTTTTGTCCGCAAAAGCGCTGCAATTGGTGGCGGCCAGTTGTTCTGACGTTTCATTATCGCCGTCATGTAAATCCAGCGCGCCGCAACAGGTTTGCTGCTCGGGTATCGATACATTGAATCCCGCCGCAGTTAGCACCTTGATTGCCGCATCGACGGTTTCATGATCCAGCAAAGAACCCATGCAGCCGGTAAACAGGCCTACGCTGCCTTTTACTTCGGCTGTTGCCGGGTAATGCGGGGCCAAAGGCTTCGGTTCGTGATAATCGGGCAATAAACGATCGATTTTGTCCAGACCTAATAAGCCGGGCAATTTGAGCAATCGCGCCGTTTTTTGTAAGGACGTGGTTTGATAAAACTTTAAGCCGGATTGCGCCAGACGTTCCGCGGTTTTGTTGTGGGACACTCTTTTCAGCAGCGACACCGACAGCGTAGCATCGCGTTCGCCCTTTATTTGTTCGCGGAAATTATTAATCAACCGCCCGTAAGGCACCACCGCAGGGCAAGCCCGCTCACAGGAGCGGCACAGCAGGCAGTTGTCTATATGCTCGACCAGTTTTTTTGACGATTCCAGATGATGGCCTGCCCAGGCCTGAATTAATGCAATGCGGCCGCGGGGCGATTCGTTCTCGTTTTGGGTTTTAGTGTAGGTTGGGCAGTGCGGCAGACATAAGCCGCATTTGACGCAGAGATCCGCGTCGGCTAATAAGTTATTCATGGTTTTGTGCAGAGATTGCGTCAATTATTTCGGAGTACTCATCGACTTTCGGCCGGTATAAAAACAGCCCCAGGGCCGACAGCCCGGTGAAGATATGCAAGGTGTTGAAACCATCGCCGAACACAAACATGACTAGGCCGAAAACGCCGACAACTTCAACCAGCGCCATCGAAACGATGACGGTCACCAGATAACGGCTTTTTGCCAAAGCCGCTATGTCATGCGCCGCGTGAGGACGAGGCATGGTTTGATTCAAGCGAAGCTGAATGTGCCGGATCAGGTTAGTCACCGGAAATGTTACGATCGCAACAGCATAAAATACGGTCCTGATTAAAACCCGCTGAGCCTCCGGCAACGGCTGTTGCAGCTGCTCGCCCAAGGTATGGCAAATAACGACATAAGTCGCCAACATTGTAAGCATCATGCCCACAACGATCCAGGGCAGCATAAGACCGGACTTTAATGGTTCGCGTTCAACCGGGTTTACCATGTTGTTTCCTGTTAAGTAAATGTAGCGGTCTATGATACCAAACCCTGTTGCTATGGGGCTTGAAT
>JBAQYH010000185.1:0-1951 GCA_049299935.1 Methylobacter sp.
TGCTCCGTATAATCCTAAGAATACTACGAATTCAGACGCGATAAATCGCGTCTCTACAGGTTAGACCAATTGGGAATTCCCGGTTCCCAATTGATGTGATAACTTTTGGGACGATTAATAAATATTAACTGATGTTACGCACAGATAGTTTTTGTCCTGTTTGTCGCGCTGCCTGGATGTAGTGCGTAGGATGCACTCAACTCGCGGCGCAGCGCGCCTTTAACTGCATTCCCACGCAGCGCGTGGGAACGAGAAAATGACTCGAATGTAGGTCGGAATAAGCCCGCCCGGCGTCAGCCAGGGTGGGCGTTTCCGGCACAATCGGAGTGCCGTTCTCGCTATCGCTTGAACCGGCTTATTCCGGCCTTGTAGCTACTGTGCTAATTTTTCGTGCCTTTCGTGCTTTTCGTGGACAATGCGTAACAATTTTTAACTTGCCTTGGCCCCCGTCATATTGCCTGCATCAGGCTATTGCCGGAACTCTGCGAGAGGAATGCGCAACGTCAACACGGTGCCGGCTCCGGGTTCGCTGACAATATCCAGGTCGCCGCCCAATATCAGCGCCCGCTCCCGCATACCGACAATACCCAAGGAATTGCCCTTGCAGGCACTATCGGGATCGAAACCTTTACCGTTATCGCGTACTTCCACTTCGCACATATCCGCATCATCGCCTATTGTAATATCGATCCGGTTTGCCCCGGAGTGGCGCAGCGCATTGGTCAGCGATTCCTGTACGATGCGGAATACCAGCATCGCCCGGTCTTCATCCAGGGGAATATCCTCGTCCGGCTTATGCAGCATGCAAACGATGCCGGTGTTTTCGGCATATTCCTGAACCAGCCAGTCCAAAGCGGAAACGATGCCTGCGCTCAATACCGCGGGCCGCAAGCGGGTGGCAAGGTTGCGGACCATCAGGATGGCGCGGTCCGCAGTACTGACCATACTTTGCGCCTTGGTGCGCAAATCGGCGTTAGCATCGCCAAAACGGAAATCGAGGGTTGTGGCATTGAGCCGCAGCACATTGAGCAATTGACCCAGTTCGTCGTGAATTTCGCGGGCAATGCGTTTGCGCTCATCCTCGCGCGCCTCGTCGCGTTTGGCGGTCAGGGTGCGCAACTGGGTGCGCGACTCTTCCAAACTCTGTTCGGTCCGTCTGCGCTCGGCAATTTCCATGCGTAACTGTTGGTTGCTGCCGCTAAGCTCGGCGGTACGTTCAGCGACCCGCCGTTCCAATTCTTGCTGGTAGGCCTGCAATTGCGCGTTCTGCTCTTCCAGCCGTTTTTTCGCGGCACGCAACTTGAGATGGGTGCCGACCCGCGCGACGACTTCGTCGATTTGCAGCGGCTTGGTGACGTAGTCGACGCCTCCCGCTTTAAAGCCGATAACCTTGTGTTCAGCCGCGACCAGTGCGGTCATGAAGATCACCGGAATGTCGCGGGTCTTTTCTTCCGCTTTCAGGCGCCGGCAAATTTCGAAACCGTCAGCGCCCGGCAGCATCACATCGAGCAGGATCAAGTCGGGCAGCACTAATTGCGCGCGTTGCAAGCCCTCTTCACCGTCCTGGGCGACGGCGACGTTATATCCGCCCTCCTCAAGCAGGTCGACCACCACGCTCAGGTTGCTGGGAATGTCGTCGACGATCAGGATAGTGAATGTATTAGTTTGAAGATTCATAGATGGAAGTGTCATTCAAGTGTTGTTCGGTAAAAGCGAGGATGGCTTTCGACTGGTAGCCTTCGGCAAGCCTGCACAACTGCGCGGCGAATAAACCGTAGCGAGGGTCGATCCCTTCGATCCGTTCAGCGTAGCGCAGTATGTCGCGCATGTTGCCCAGCTGCGCCAGCTGATACAGTATTTGCATTTCTTCATCCGGGGGAAAGACCAGCGGGTCTGCGGTTTCATCCGCCGCCGGCCCCTCCGGCTGCTGCCTGAATATCCATTCGAGATT
>JBAQYH010000186.1:0-3099 GCA_049299935.1 Methylobacter sp.
GCCCAGTACCGGCACGTGGACTTTCTCGAACATCCCCAGGCCGCGCTGGGCATCAATCAGCGCAATATCCTGCGGCGTGGTGACGATAATCGCGCCGCTGACCGGAATCTGTTGGGACAGGGTCAGCTGAATATCGCCGGTGCCGGGCGGCAAGTCGACAACCAGATAATCCAAGTTGTCCCAGTTGGTGTCTTTAAGCAATTGCTGCAAGGCCGTGGTGACCATCGGACCGCGCCAGATCATCGCTTGATCGGCCTCGACCAGATAACCGATGGAAATCGTCTGCACGCCGTATGCGACCTTGGGCATCATGGTTTTCTGGTCCTTGCTTTCAGGAAGGCCTGAAAGTCCCAGCATCATCGGGATGCTCGGGCCGTAAATGTCTGCATCCAGAATGCCGACATTGGCGCCTTCTGCGGCCAGCGCCAGCGCCAGGTTGACCGCCGTCGTCGATTTGCCGACGCCGCCTTTTCCGGATGCGACGGCGATAATGTTCTTAACGTTGGGCAGCGGCTTTAAGGCCTGTTGCACAGCATGGGAAACGATTTTTACGCTGACGTCGACGCTGACATCGCCGATTCCGGCAAGCGTCTTCAGATACTCTTCAACCGCCGCTTTGAGTTCGGGAATATAACTTCTGGCAGGATAGCCCAGCTCCAGCTTAACGCTGACGTTGTTGCCATCAATCTCGATGGCTTTAACCGATTTTGCAGAAACCAGATCGGCTCCGTTGTTGGGGTCGATGAATGTTTGCAGAAGATTTTCTACATCACTCTTTTCGATGCTCGGCATGACCATGCTCCATAAGTGTAAAAAAATTCGCCTGATCAATTACCAAGCATTAAACTCAAGATATAGGCTATTTTACCGATTTCAACCCACTATTGCACTTATTAGCTGGCCGATAATCGCAGCTTGTGTTTATTTTATGCCATAATAACCGGCTAATTTTGCCTTCGAATTGCTTGAGCTTTTACACTATGTCAGATAGAAAAATTCTCGTCACCAGCGCCCTGCCTTATGCTAACGGCCCGATACATCTCGGCCATCTGGTTGAATATATCCAGACGGATATTTGGGTGCGATTCCAAAAACAACGCGGCAACCGCTGCTATTACGTTTGCGCGGACGACACGCACGGCACGCCGATCATGCTCAGGGCGGATCGGGAAGGCATTACCCCGGAACAACTGATCGCCCAGGTCGGCAAAGAGCATCTGGCCGATTTTACCGAATTCAGCGTCGCATTCGATAATTACCACAGCACCCATTCCGAAGAAAACAAGGCCTTTTCATCGCTGATTTACGAACGTCTGCGCGATGCCGGGCACATCAGCTCGCGCAGCATTACCCAGGCCTTCGACCCGGTTAAGAACATGTTCTTGTCCGACCGTTTTATCAAAGGCGAATGCCCCAAATGCGGCGCACTCGATCAATACGGCGACGGCTGCGAAGTGTGCGGTACGACATACTCGCCGACCGAGCTGAAAAACGCGGTTTCGGCGATTTCAGGCGCAAAGCCCGTCGATAAAGATTCCGTGCATTACTTTTTCGATCTGGCCAACTTTAGCGACATGCTGCGCGAGTGGACCAACGCAGGCCACTTGCAGCCCGAAGTCAGCAACAAACTGGCCGAATGGCTGGACGGCGGCTTGCAGCAATGGGACATAAGCCGCGATGCCCCGTATTTCGGCTTTGAAATCCCCGATGCGCCGGGCAAATATTTTTATGTTTGGCTGGATGCGCCGATCGGCTATATGGCCAGCTTTAAGAACCTGTGCGATAAGCAGGGCTTGGATTTTAATGAATTCTGGTCCAAAAACAGCGACGCCGAGCTGTATCATTTCATCGGCAAGGACATCATCTATTTCCACGCGTTGTTCTGGCCTGCGATGCTCAGCGGCGCGCATTTCAGGACGCCCAGCGCCATTTTCGCGCACGGCTTCTTGACCGTAAACGGCGAAAAAATGTCCAAATCGCGCGGCACGTTCATCAAAGCCCGAACCTATCTGGATCATTTGAATCCCGAATACCTGCGCTATTATTTTGCGGCCAAGCTCAGCGCCGGGGTCGATGACATCGATTTGAACTTCGACGACTTCAGTCAGCGGGTCAATTCCGACCTGGTCGGTAAAGTGGTCAACATCGCCAGCCGTTGCAGCGGCTTTATCGCCAAACGCTTTGATAACAAGTTGTCCGAGCAATGTTCGGAACAGGCCTTGTTCCACGAATTTGTTGCCGCCAACACACAAATTGCCGAGCTTTACGAGGCGCGCGAATTCGGCAAAGCCATGCGCGAGATCATGGCGCTGGCCGATAAAGCCAATCAGTATATCGATGAGAAAAAGCCCTGGCTGATCGCCAAGGAAGAAGGCAAGGACACTGAGCTGCATGAAGTCTGCACGATGGGGCTCAACCTGTTCCGGCTGCTGGCCGTTTACCTGAAACCGGTGCTTCCTGTGTTGGCAGGCAATGCGGAAAGCTTCTTAAACATCGAAGCGCAAGCCTGGCCGGTTGATGCCACGCCTTTGCTAAACCACGCCATCAACGAATTCAAACCGCTGATGACGCGGGTTGAGGCCGATAAAATCGCGGCGATTATCGAAGCGTCCAAAGAAAACCTGGAAAAAACCGCCGAGCCTGTGAAAGCTAAAAAATGCGAACCGATTGCCGACACGATCGAGTTTGAAGATTTCGCCAAACTGGATTTGCGCATCGCCAGAATCATCAAGGCCGATCATGTTGAAGGCGCGGATAAGTTGTTGCAGTTGACCGTGGATATCGGGGATGAAACCCGCAACATCTTTGCCGGGATTAAATCGGCCTACAGTCCGGAAGACCTTGAAGGAAAGTTAACCTTGGTCATCGCCAACCTTGCGCCGAGGAAAATGCGTTTCGGCCTGTCCGAAGGCATGGTGCTGGCCGCAGGCCCCGGCGGCAAGGATATTTGGGTTTTGAGCCCTGATGAAGGCGCCGAGCCGGGGATGCGGGTTAAGTAACTTTGTTATCGTTCCCACGCTCCGGCGTGGGAATGCCGTAGTGGACGCTCCAGCGTCCCGCAACGCAGGAGCGTTGCAGACTGAATTCCCACGCCGGAGC
>JBAQYH010000187.1:0-4036 GCA_049299935.1 Methylobacter sp.
ACCCAGATAAGAAGCAAGCTGAAAGTATCGTCCGTCGCCGAACTGGCGCATATTGCGATGGTTCTCGGAGTGATGAAGAATTAATTCCCCCGTCAACTATTATGCCGTTCAATTGACGCGCATCCTACTGCACTTAATCGCAATATAAGGTTCATCCAATATTATCGAATTTTGAAATAATGCTTAAACTCAATGAGAGAAAAATATGCCGCAAAAAAGAATGCTAACGCTATCTGCGTCGCTGGCCTTTTCGATGATGCTGGTCAACAATGCCGACGCAGCAAATTGGAAGGATGTGCTTAATGCCGTCAATAACAGCGTCAATGGGCAGGCGAATAACGCAGCGCAACAGAGTCAACAGGCTGTTAACGCGGTCCAAATTCCGCAAACCGGCAGCTTGACCGAGTTATTGATGCAGCGGACCGGGGTAACGGGGACTCAGGCTCAAGGCGGTGCAGGCGCTTTGTTTCAGATAGCTAAAAACAACATGAAGGCAGACGCGTTTGCCCAGCTGGAGCAGTCGGTTCCGGGGATGCAAGACATGCTGGGAGCAGTGCCGGCCTTATCGCAGCAGAATGGTTTGGCGGGGCCATTGTCTTCAATAGCGGGCGCTTCCTCGGGTGGAATGGCGGGGAATTTGATTTCTGCGGTTTCCGCTTTCCAGCAACAGGGCATGTCGCCGTTGATGGTGCAACAATTTATCCCGGTGGTTATCGATTATGTCAAAGCCCATGGCAATGAGGCCTTGGTAAATACCCTGAGCGCCGCATTAACCGGGCGCTGAAAGCCTTAAAACAAAACTACGGAGAACTTTACTCCCTCTCCCGATGGACGACTTGTATGGATGCAGGAGCAGTTGCCGAGAAGGCCGGGGTGAGGAGAATTTAAACAGGAAAAGCTTTATTTTGACTCTCCTCACCCTACCCTCTCGGCAACCGCTCCTGCGTTGCTCTACCTCCTGCATCCATACAAGTCGTCCATCAGGAGAGGGATGTTGCGCTTCGCGCTGAATAGTTACGGCTTTTCTTCGTGAACTTCGTGTCTTCGTGGTTCAATTAATTCGCATTAGCCGCCCATCAAGTATTAAGAATCACTTTCAGCTTTTTGCCAGGGGTAAGAGCATTGCTTATGGCCGGTGGGTTCCATTTACGCAGATCGGCGATTGAGACATTAAATTTGCGGGAAATTTGCGCCAAAGAATCGCCATGTTGAACCGTGTAACTGATCGAACGAATCCCCGAAGAAGGCGGCACGACAGTCTTTGCAGCGGCAACCTGTTGACTGGCAGCCTTAATAGTCAGCTTTTGGCCTAAAACCAAGGATGTTTTTGAGTTAAGTTTGTTCCAGTCCGCAATATCCTTGCCGCTAACCGAGAATCTTTGCCCGATGTTCCAAATCGTGTCGCCTTTTTTTACGACATAAATCTGTGCGCTTCCCGGTTTACTGTTAGCTGTTTTTGCAGCGAGCTGCGGGCCGGCTGGATTTTGCGGCGCCGGCATTTTTAAAACCATGCCGGACCGGACGGCATTACTCGGCAAATGGTTGGCCTGACGGATTGCTTGAGGCGTTGTGTTATTTTTGCCGGCAATGGATGCGAGGCTTTCCCCGGCTTTCACTTTATGCTGGCTTGGAATAGTCTGGATCGCATCATGCCTGATTTGTGCTTGCTGCGCCCTCGTCTCGTCATAGTAGCGCTTCATATCGACCCGCTCGTCATAGGGTAATTGAGCCAGGTTCTGTTTAAATAATTGCGCTTTATCAACGGGAATCAGCAAGTGATGCGGCCCTTGCGGTGCGGTACTTGAGTGGTTAAAGCCGGGATTTAATTTTAAAAATTCATTCAGAGGCGTATTAGCCAGCTCTGCGGCTTTGTTTAAATCCAGTTGGGATTTTGCGTCGACAAGTTCGCAGTAAGGTTTGTTGGGGATGTGTTGTAAATCGATATTGTATTTGTCGGCATTGGCAAATATTTTGGCAATGGCCAGCAACCGCGGCACATAGTCCGCCGTTTCCTTGGGCAGGTCTAATGACCAATAATCGGTTTCGAGTTTGAGATTTTCATTTTTCTCGATAGCTTTTCTTACATTGCCTTTGCCGTAATTGTAGGATGCCAATGCAAGATACCAATCGCCGTCAAATGTCTCGCCCAAATGTTTAAGAAAAGCGGTTGCCGCCCTGGTTGAGGCATAAACATCGCGGCGGCCGTCGTACCACTCGTTTTGCTGAAGACCGTACAGCCGGCCGGTAGCCGGTATAAATTGCCAAAGCCCTGACGCATCGCTTTTTGAATAGGCTTCAGGCAGGAAGGCGCTCTCAACTATCGGCAATAAAGCCAATTCGCCGGGAATATTTTTAGCTTCGACCTCATCCAGTATAAGATGCAGGTAGGGTTCCGCCCGTTGCTGAACACGGGCAAGATAGGCGGGGTGCCTTAAGTACCAGTTTAACTCGCGGGTAATCCGCTCGTTTTCGATATTGGGAAGCGAGTACAATGATATTAGCCGTTCCCAAACGGTATTCTTGTACTTTGACGGCACATTGTATTTTTCTTTGCCGAACGGGTGAGTAGCATGCCTCACATAGCTGTTATCGAACTCGATACTGTCAGGCGGTCTATCGTTAGAAGCGTTTTTAGCGGTTGTAGAACAACCTGTTGTGATTAAAAAGGTCAATAGTAATAAAAGTTTAACTAAGCTGTTAAAGTTAACGCCCATCATCTAAGCCTTTTAAGAATGAAGTTTATTATTAGAATGTTATCATTATAGCTTGTTTTTATTGAAAATCATCAAAGTCAAATAGTGTAGAATTCAGAAATGAAACGTAATTTCTTATTTGCCTGGTATCAAACGCCCAGAGGCAAGCTGCTGCAACAGCTTGAGGCCGACTACATACAACGGTCAATTACCGTCAGCTGCAAGCAAACCATTTTGCAGATTGGCGGACTGGACTGGGAAAATGAATTTATTGATTGTTCTTTATACAAGAATTTTACGGTGCTCGACGCCAAACGGCAGGGCTGCAACAAGGCGAGAAAAATCCAGGCCAAATCCTACAGCCTGCCCCTGCAAAGCAATTCTGTCGACATGATTATAATCCCGCATTTATTGGAGTTTGATGCCTGCCGGTTTCAGACCATGCGCGAAGTGGAGCGCGTTTTAAAGCCTGAAGGCATATTGCTCGTGCTGAATTTCAACCCTTGGAGTCTTTGGGTCAGGTACCAATATCTGTGGGACAAAAAAATGGCTGATTCATGGGGAGGACACTTTATTTCCCGCGCAAGAATTTTGGACTGGCTAAAATTATTGAATTTTGAGGTGACCGTATCCTCGGAGTTTAATTTGGATACGGTAAAATCGACGCACGGCAAATTTATAACCCGGGGGCACTCGCTCACCTCGACTGCTTATGCGATCAAGGCCATCAAACGCCGTTACAACCTCATTCCATTAACGCCCGTAGCAGCGTTGAATTCCCGCTTGATTCTGGCAAACCCGCTTAATTCACCGACAACACAGAAAAACAGACATGGCTGAACCTGTCATTATTTATACCGACGGCGCCTGTAAAGGCAACCCCGGGCCGGGCGGCTGGGGCGTTATCCTCAGTTACAAAGGAACCGTTAAAGAAATCTATGGCGGCGACCCCGAGACGACCAACAACCGCATGGAATTGATGGCGGCGATCCAGGCGCTGGAAACCCTGACCAAGCCCTGCACCGTGCAGCTCAATACCGATTCGAAATATGTACTGCAAGGCATTACCGAATGGATGATCAACTGGAAAAAACGCGGCTGGAAAACAGCCTCCAAAACGCCGGTTAAAAATGAAGACCTATGGCGCAGACTGGATGCCGCCATTCAGCGGCACGACATCCAGTGGACCTGGGTAAAAGGCCATTCCGGCCATAAAGATAACGACAGGGCGGATGAACTGGCTAATCTGGGCATCGATTCATTAAGCGGCAAGCATGAAACAGCTTGAGCATTCTGCCGGAATAATGCTTCTTCCGTTATAACAATTGAACACGCTGTAGGGC
>JBAQYH010000188.1:0-6858 GCA_049299935.1 Methylobacter sp.
CCTTTTCTTTGGTTACTTTCTTTTCGACTGCATGGATGCAGGAGGTAGAGCAATGCAGGGAGCAATTGCCGAGGCGGAGCAAAAGAAAGTAACTCGCCTTCGGGGGCGAGACCCCGATTCAAATAACTGTCGCGTGAGCGACTCTTTATACATCATTCAGTCGGCTAACTGCGTAACATCAGTTAATCAGTGTTTAATCCGTGTGCCATTCAATCGCTATTTCGAAAACGTAATAAACCGCCGGTAAGGCGAACCCTGCTTCCAGGTAAAGGCCTCGGTGTAATAATGCATCAACGCCAGATAACCCAATAAACCTAAAGTAATCGCTTTACGGATCTCCACGCCGAAAAAGAACTCGGTTATCAGATTGACCGCGCTATCCCCATACGACTGCAACACAAAAGCCAGCGCAAACGAACACAGCGGCAACACCACAAAAACCGGCAGATGGCAACGCGCCGCATAGCGGTACATCAGATTCTGCGGTTGCTCGTGATGCTTGTTGTAATCATGCACCACATAGAAAATATAGGCCGTCGCGTCATGCACCAGTCTCGGCACCAAAATCGCGAGGAAATAATACTGCTGGGCAAACAGATAAAAACTGCTTAACACCAAAAAAACATTGGACCACAAAAACCACTTGCCCAGTTGCGTGGTCACATAGCGTTGGCATAACAGTGCAGTGGCAATCAGCCCTACGCATAAACCGCCCGCAATAAGCTTTATCCATTCCACCTGCTGCGCATCGAGGCTGTTTTTCAGGAATATGCCGATGTAAACAAAAATACCCGCTGCCACGCTTAACCACAACAACAGATAAAAGGCCCAGTCAGGCAGACGATACAACCCGCGCCCCACGCCAATTTGCTGCTTGAGTACGTGATATACCGTCCAGGCGGCTACCGTCACATAAAGCACGGTGTAAGGAATAAACAGGCTGCCCAGGCCGAAAATCATTGCAATAGCAACCGTCATCAAAATAACTTTCAGCTTATAAAATTTCAGGTATTCGGTGTTGCTGACCAGCAGGATGGAGCTTGCGACGATATGCGGGGTGCCAAAAAGAACTTGAAACAATAAAAACTGTTTGGGGCTGCTCGGTAAACTCTGCTGTAGAACTCCCTGCCAAAACAATCCATCAAATAACTGCAACAATAAACATAAAGGAATAATTGCATACAGCCCCAGCAGCAACCGGAACGAAACGGCTAGTTGACTATCACTCGGTATATCTTGAGCTGAAATGGCTTGATCTGAAAAGGGTCTAGCAGACATAAAACTATCCTCCTATTATTGTTGTTATATTCTCAGTCAGAAGATTAAGTTACACTGATTATCCCTCTATTTTCAAGCATTGCTTTTGATTTTTTAGGATAACTATATTCATGAATTTTCAGTTACACCCGCGCCTGGCGCAAGATTGCATAGCCGTTGGCCGTTTTGAGTTATGCCGGTTATTAATGATGAACGACAGCCTGTATCCCTGGTTCATACTGGTGCCGGAACGAGCGGATTTGCGGGAAATTTACCAGCTAAGCAAAGCGGATCGCGCCGCGCTGACCGAGGAATCGAGCTATCTTGCCGAAAACCTGGCAGCACTCTATAAAGCGGACAAAATGAATATTGCCGCGATAGGCAATATGGTTCCGCAACTGCATATCCACCATATAGTCCGCTATCAAACCGATAAAGCCTGGCCTGCGCCGGTCTGGGGAAAGTTCGATGCGGTGCCTTACACAGAGCGGCAAATTGCAGACAACGTGGCCCGCATTAAAGATCAGTTAGGAATGTAAGCAGCCCCAATTTTTATTCACCACGAAGAGACGAAGGGCACGAAGTTTATGCTTTTTCTTCGCGTCCTTCGTGTCTTCGTGGTGAAACAAGCTTATTGATCCGCATTCATGGCTTTAAGCTTGCGCACTTGCCGGATTTTAACTTGGCGTATGCCCCATAATACCGGGCGCAGCGGAAAATAGAACGCATGCAGCCAGGAAGGGAGCTTGAGCAGTCGATAATCCTCGACGTTCGGGTAAAACAGCATTGCGCAATGCCAAAACAGGGCACCTATTCGGCGGGCAGTTAGAATACGATGAATCCATTGATGCAGCTTTAATCGAGCGGAAAGAAGCTCCATCGACTGTTCAGGACCTTGCTGAATGGTATCAATAGCGGTCCATTTGGCTGGATTGATACGGTGCCTGAATCCGCTTTTAATCTCCGGGCTCAGCTCCATGCCGCAGTATTTTTGAGCCAATAACAGCCCTTGCTGCACTGCCAATCCCGCGTCCAACAGGTGAGCGCGTTGCCACAACTGCGGCCAGTCCATATCATGGGTGTCCAGGATATTGGGCAGGTCAAAAAGCCACTTCAAGCGCCCCCATCCATGTTTGGCACCGTGCAGACACAGGTAAATCATTAAGTCTTCGTTATTTAGGCCGGGAATGCCGATATTTGACTTTTTCGATACAGACAAAGCCGACCAATCCTCAATCGGGAATTCGAATGGGTTACGCGTGGCCCGCCAATGCAACTCCATATGCGGGAATCTTTCCCGTAACAAGAGGCAGTCATGGTGATTCCTAAGCAAGATATTTTTATTTGCGCTCAACCAAATATCAGGTTGATCAAGGTCCCATCCCTGCGCCGTCAATACCGTTAGGGCTTCATCAAGTTGCTCCGGATCAACCAGCATATCTATATCGCCCACCTGCCGCGCGGCCAGATCGCCATAAGCGCGTGCGGCGACATCGAGTCCTTTCATTACAATAAAACGCAGGCCTTGGCCTGCGCGCACCAACTCATGCGTTGCCTGCAATGCTTGTAATGCTCGTCGTGAATTGCGTTTGTGCTGTTTCGCCAGCTTGTCCAGCAATTCGTTCGAAAACGTACCTGCCGGATGGCAGCGTAAATTGCAATACAGCAACGGCGAAACCTTGTGCCTGATGCCAAGCTCCAGCACTTTACGGGTATCCGGTCCGGCGGCGGCTAACTGCTGCTGGCGCAGGTAATGCGCCTTGTTCGGCTTGGGGCGGCAGCAGGTCAGCACCAGCTCGAATTCCGGCCCTTGCCCGGCAGGATCTAGCGGGCATTCAAGGGTGCGATTGTAAATGGCGGTCATGGGTAAAATTCAGGGTGGCTCAGGTGATTCCGCTGGCAGTATAACACGGAGAAGCTGAGGCGCTTGGCTAGCTCCGGCTGTAGATCAACGTCTTCGACAAACAGCACAGGTTGCAAGTTGATATTTACTAAGCTTATGATGTGACGCTTACGAAGCGCAAATTATACCGTTTGCACTTCAAAATTCGGTTTTTTGAATCTCCTCACCCCTCTCCAGCAGGAGAGGGAGCAAAGGTGCCGAATTTTGATCTGTGATGAGTATAGTTATTTCATGCCATATTGCCACCCACTGTATCAGCTCGGCATTGCCTGGGCTATGCCCAATTCCTGAGATCAGATTGATGTACATATCCGTTAGGGTGACGTTAACGCCGGTTTGGCGGCACGCGCACGAAAAGTCCATACAGATGGCGGGGCTGATATGAGCCGCCTGTCCATTGTCCAGTCTGCCATCCCCTTTTTTCATATGTTGGCTAACGAACCGCGCCGCCCGATGCTGCTGGTTTTCAGCTGCATGTTGCTGGTCGGTTTGAGTGAAGGTATCGGCGTGACACTTTTGGTGCCCCTACTTGAGATGTTGCAAAGCGGCGCTACGCCGACTACAGGCATAGCCGTACAATTCGGACGCCTGTTTGAGTTCGCAGGCATGCCTTATCATGGCATCAGCGTGCTGCTGCTCTTTTTACTGTTGCAGGCATTTAGAATCGCTTTGCAGTGCAGCCGCGAACTGATCTCCAGCCGTTTACAGTTCGACCTGGTCGATAGGCTGCGCGAACGTTGTTTCATGGCGGTGCTGCGTAGCGAATGGTATTGGCTGTCGCAACGCAATAATGCGGAGTACGCCAATTTATTGCTGACCGACATCAACCGGGTTGGCGGTGGGGTCAACTTTTTCCTGCAACTGTGCAGCGGATCGGCGCTGTTGTTGGCTTATTCGCTGGCGGCATTGTGGCTGTCCTGGCCGATAACGCTGCTGGTACTGACGGTAGGCTTGCTGTTTGTCCTTGCCGAAAACGGTTTGCGGCACGAGGCTTTATTGCTGGGCAATCGTATCGGCCAGACGTCTCGCAGCTTGCACAGCGTGGTACAGGAAAGCTTGGCGGGTATGAAGTTGGCCAAAATTCTCGGCAATGAAGAGCGCCACCTGTACAAGTTCCAACAATCCATGCAGGCGTTCCGCCTGCACCAGCTCGATTTTCAGCGCAGCTCCAGCCGTTCGAAAGCCCGGATGCAGCTGGGCAGCGTGGTGATCCTGGTTGTTATAGTCTATGTCGGCCTCGCAGTCTGGCGCTTGCCGATGGCTGAGCTGGCCACCTTGATTTTTGTTTTTGCCAAACTGATGCCCTTGGGATCGCAACTGCAACAGCAATTGCACCATTGGCTGCATGCCTTGCCTGCATTGCAAAATGCCAACCGCTTGCTGGCCGAATGCCGCAGCGCTGCCGAGCCGGTCGAAGATACGGATCAACCGCCCTTATGCCTGCAACATGATTTGACGTTGAATTCTGTGAATTTTAAGTATCCCGGCCGCGAAGCTCCTGCTTTGAGTGCGGTCAACTTATGCATTCCTGCCAAATCGACAACCGCTATTATCGGCGCATCCGGGGCGGGCAAGAGTACGCTGGCCGACGTGCTGATGGGGCTGCTGCGGCCGGATACGGGCAGCATCCGTATCGACGGGCAGGTGCTGGATGACTCTGAACGATTGCGTTGGCGGCGATCGGTGGCGTATGTGCCGCAGGAAACGATTTTGTTTAACGACTCGATCAGGACAAATCTGCTTTGGGCCATGCCCCAAGCCTCTGATGACGAGCTATGGCAGGCACTGGACAAAGCCGCCGCCGATTTTGTGCGCGAACTGCCGCATGGCTTGGATACCGTAGTCGGCGATCAGGGGCTTCGCCTTTCGGGCGGAGAGCGCCAACGCATCGCACTGGCCAGGGCTTTGCTGGGGCAGCCGTCATTGCTGATTCTGGATGAAGCGACCAGTGCGCTGGATATGGAAAATGAAGAACGCATCCGTCAGGCCATCGTCAATTTGCACGGCGACCTAACCGTCGTCGCCATCGGCCATCGGATGGCGACTTTGCAGCATGCCGACCAGGTGCTGGTAATGGAGGCCGGCATGATCGTTGCGCAAGGCAGCTGGAGCGAAGTAAAGGAAAGCCGTCACACCCATACCCTGTCCGCGGCATAAGGCTTCATATGGCCTGCGCATTAAGCCCAGCCATAATCGCCGTAAAACACTTCCTATTTTGTTTTGCGTTTGCCTTGAATCTTAAACTCAGTCAACCAAAAACTCGGTAAAATAAGCCTCTTTAAAGCCCTCTTCATGCCCAGCCTTGCCTTCCTCGCCATCGCCTTCTTCATGCTTCTCGGAGGGCTCTTTCTCAGCTGATGCGCCATGGCCTTTATCGCCTTCCATCTTTTCCAGCGTCTTACGAATAACCGCAGTCGTCTCTTGCCGCAACGCCTCGCGCTGCTCCATGGTTTGCAGTTGCTCAGACGGCCTGCCGCTGTATAACATGATCAATTCATGCCTTAACGCCGGCATATGTTTTTTTACCGCCGCAATAGCGCCCGCGCCTTCAACCAATAATTGCACGTTTATCAGCAAAAATTTTTTCGGTTCCGCCAAATTAACGGTAAACTTAGGAGTCATTTCCAGATATTTTACACCGGCTTCTGCTTCCGACTCTTTTGCCCCCTCATTTGCAGCAGCAACAGACATAAACAGAACACTTAACACCACAACCAACAAACGCATAACAGACTCCGTGTGACTAGAAAATAATGGTCTAGTATAAAGCCAACCCCCTCAATTTTAAAACGAACCCAATTAATGACAAGTAAACTCCCCATCGGCCCGATAATGCTGGATGTCGCGGGCTTAACCCTGGCACAAGACGAAAAAGAGAAAATAAACCATCCCAACACCGGGGCGGTCATTCTTTTTTCGCGCAATTACCAGAATCCCGAACAAGTGACCGAGCTGATTGACAGCATCCGTGCGGCGCGTAACGGCGACATACTGATTGCCGTCGACCAGGAAGGCGGCAGGGTGCAACGCTTTCAACAAGGCTTCACCCGCTTGCCGCCTGCGGCCAGCTATGCAAAAGCGCCGGAACTGGCTGAACCGGCAGGCTGGCTGATGGCCTCCGAATTACTGGCTGTCGGCGTTGATTTCAGCTTTGCACCGGTCCTGGATATTGACTGCGGCGTCAGCGAAATCATCGGCAACCGTTCGTTTTCAACCGACCCGACTCTAGCCACGCGTCTTTCCAGCTCGTTCAGGAAAGGCATGAATGAAGCCGGCATGGCCGCAACCGGCAAGCATTTCCCCGGTCACGGCGCAGTGGCCCTGGATTCGCACCTGACCTTGCCGGTGGACGAAAGGGACCTGGACGAGATCAGGACAAAAGACCTGGCGCCCTTTAAACAACTCATTGCCGAAGGTCTGGAAGGCATCATGCCCGCGCATGTGGTTTACCCTAAAGTCGACCCGAATCCGGCCGGTTTCTCGCCGTTCTGGATACAACAGATTTTACGCAAGGAATTGAATTTTAACGGCACGGTGTTCAGCGACGACTTGAGCATGGAAGGCGCGGCATCGGCAGGAAGCTTTCCCGAACGCGCAAGACTCGCCCAGCGTGCCGGATGCGATATGCTCCTGGTCTGCAACAACCCGTCCGCGGCAGAGCAAGTATTGGATGCATTGCCGGTCACGCAGGACCCCGT
>JBAQYH010000189.1:0-2179 GCA_049299935.1 Methylobacter sp.
CCTTTTCTTTGGTTACTTTCTTTTCGACTGCATGGATGCAGGAGGTAGAGCAATGCAGGGAGCAATTGCCGAGGCGGAGCAAAAGAAAGTAACTCGCCTTCGGGGGCGAGACCCCGATTCAAATAACCGTCGCGTGAGCGACTCTTTATACATCATTCAGTCGGCTAACTGCGTAACATCAGTTACTGATTTATTTCGTGGCTTTCGTGCTTTTCGTGGACTAACTGCGGTTTTTAGGTTAAATCCATTACCCGAGAAAAATCAGTTGAGCATCCCAAATGGGTTGGGACTTGAAAGCCAATCGTGCGGCTCCCTTCGGCTACGCCGGAGAGTGCCCTGCGAAGCGTAAGTAATTTTTACTCGCCGCGAAGGACACGAAGTTACGGATACAGGAGTAGAGCCCCAACAGTAGGCGCTTTAGGCGACACAGTGGAAATTGACGAGCCGCGAAGGGCAACTTCGCATCCTTCTCGTCTTCGCGGCGATACTTTTTAAAACATTTCTGAAGATGCCGGATTATGCGATCGCATTCGGCATAAGGGCATCATTGCCCTGCTCTGTCCGCTCGCCTAATGCGCATCCTTGATACGCGTTAACGTCCCGGCAATGAACAGCTTTTTTAGTTCATCAACCATCGCAGGATCGAACATGACGCCGACCAGCGATTCGATATGCGTTATCGCTGTTTCCATCGGCCAAGGTTCTTTATAGGGGCGTTTTGTCGTCAGCGCATCGAACACATCCGCAAGTTTTACAATACGCGCAGATAGCGGAATATCGTCGCCGCTTAAGCCGTGCGGATAACCGCTGCCGTCATAATTTTCATGATGCCCCGCTGAAATTTCCCGCGCGGTTTCATAGAACGGATTGTTGCCTAAAATGCGTACCCCCGCCAGCGGATGCTCTCTCATAATCGCCCATTCCTCGGCGGTCAATTTATCCGGCTTTTTCAAAATGGCATCGGGCGTGGCCAGTTTGCCGATGTCGTGCAGCATGCTCATTAATCCCATGTGTTCGGCTTCGGCGCAATCAACGCCCATGGCGATGGCTAACGCTTCGGTGTAATGCTGCACACGGTATAAGTGGCTGGCCGTATCCTGATCCTTGCCTTCGGCCGCCAAACATAACATCACCACGGCGTCCTTGTAGGCGGCTTCCAATTGACCGCGCGCCGTATCCAAATCGCGTTTTAAAACCAGCGATTCCAGCGCCCGCACCACGGTTAAGTTGAGTTCGGCCGGGTCCCACGGCTTGGTGACGTATTTGTAAATGTGCGCATCGTTTACGCAGGTCAGCAGCGATTCGACATCGGCGTAACCGGTGAGCAGAATACGAATGGCATCGGGTTGGATTTGCAAGGCATGGCTTAATACCTGGTCGCCGCTGATATTGGGCATGCGTTGATCGCAAATAATCAAATCGACCGGATGTTCATTTAAAAATGCAATTCCCTCCTCCCCGCCATTGGCCGACAGCGTTTTGTAGCCTTTACGAAAGCTGCGCGTTAACGTCGCCAATACATCGGGATCATCATCAACCAGTAACAGCGTGTGCATTTTTAGGCGTCCTTAATCAAGCGAAGTGGAATAGCAATAATAAAGCGGGTGCCGCGATTCAATTCGGATTCAACCGTGAGCGTACCTTGGTGTTTTTCAATAATGCCGTAAGAAATCGACAAGCCAAGCCCGGTGCCTTCGCCGACGCCTTTGGTGGTAAAGAAAGGGTCGAAGATTTTCTTCCTGACTTCTTCAGGCATTCCGGTGCCGGTATCGGCGATACTGACGACAGCTTGATCGTTCACTTTGGCGGTGGTGATGAAAATGCTGCCTTTGCCGGGAATGGCTTGTATCGCATTGGCGAGTATGTTCATAAACACTTGGTTGAGTTCGCCGGCATAGCATTCGACAGACTCATCGAGCGTGTAATCTTTCTCGATGCTAATGCGATCCTTGTAATTGTGATGCAGCATTTGCAAGGTCGAGTCCAGGCCTTCTTCGAGCCGCACCGTTTTAACTTCGCCTTGGTCAAGCCGCGAAAAGTTACGCAACGACAATACGATGTTGCGGATGCGGTCCGCTGCCTGCTTTTGGCTGTTCAGCAATTTAGCCAAGTCTTCGGTAACGAAACTGTAGTCAATTTGCTCCATGTGCTCGTTTAATTTTTGCACGCCCGTTTCGTC
>JBAQYH010000190.1:0-4700 GCA_049299935.1 Methylobacter sp.
GAAATAACTTGAGTAAGTTGCCAAAAGCCGGAGTGCAGGCTTCGCCTGCCAGCGCAAGCAAAGCTTGCACTCCCGCTGTAAATCTACAACGCGAGTTGTTCAAATTATTTCATGCTCATTCCTTAGCCAGATGATGTTTTATCGGTGTTTATTGGCGTCAATGTGGCTAACTGAGTTTTTTAAGTTTATTTCCAGATACTGACAATATTAGTAAAGTCATCCGTCCAAGGCTTCATGTCGAAGTATAAGGGCATTTTTTGCCAGTTGCCGAGACGGCTCAGGCGCAGCGGTTCCAGTGTTTCGGCCTGTTTTGCCATGACCACCCAGTCGGTCGCAACCACCAGCGGGATGTCCTGCTGCGGCTTGAATTCCTGAATCAGCGCGGCCAAGTGCAGGGCTTCCGCATTGATCGATAAGACTTTTTTCAGCGACAGATGGCGGTTGGTCATATGAAACGCCAGTATGCCGCCCGGTTTGAGTTTCTTGAAATACAGCTCCAGCGCTTCCTTGGTTAAAAGATGGGTCGGCACCGAGTCGGAACTGAACGCATCCATGACCAATAAATCAAAATGCTGGTCCGGTTCTTTTTCCAACGACAAACGGGCGTCGCCGACGCGCATCGCGGCATTGTGGGCGCATTGGCTCAGGTAGCTGAAATAGGCGGGGTTGCCGGCAATGTCGACCACCAGCGGATCGATTTCGTACAGTGTCCAGTTCTGCTGGTCTTTGGCATAACAGGCTAAGGCGCCCGCGCCCAAGCCGACCACGCCGATATTCCAGGCTTGATCGTTATTGTCGTATTCCTTGAACAACTGCCCCATCGGTCCTGGGCGGCTGTAATAGGTCAACGGTATTTGACTGAGGTTTGCGGCCAGACGTTGCGCCCCGTGCTTGGTCGTGCCGTGGAATAATTCATGATAGCTTTCAGGTTGGCCTTGTTCATCGGTTAGCACCGCTTCGCGTACGGCCAGCACGCCGAAAAAGGTGCGTTCCTGGTAAAGCGTATGCGATGACAGGCCGTGCAAGCCGAGTGCAAGGAAAATAATCGCGCCGGTCGTTAACGCGAAGCCGACTGGACGCTCTCTGAGCAGATAGGTCAGCAAGGTTAAGCCTATCAGGCTGATGACGATGGCGTCGAAATACTGGAGCAAATCGTCGACGCTGGCATGGAGAATAATTCCGGCAATAACCAACAGGGCAGGGGCTATTATCTGCAACAGCACCCCGGTGTTCATTGTCAGTTTCAGGCCGGGGCGCAGCAGCAGGGCCGCAATGATCATGATCGGGTATTCATACACTGCGTTGAACACGAACGGTGCAACAAAGGTGTTGAACATGCCGCCCAGCATGCCCGCGAACGACATGATCAGGTAGAAGGTGGTTAAATGCCGGGTATGCGGCCGTAGTTTAGCCAGCTCGCCGTGGCACACCATCACTGCAAAGAAAAAAGCGAACAGGTGCAAAATCAGGTAGGCCCAATAAGGCAAATCGGCCGGATTAATGAATGCGTAGGCAATAAACGGCAGCAGGAAGATCGGTTGCAGCTTCACCATGAGCGGATGAATTTTGTCGTTCCATTTGGAAAAAACGATTACGAAAGACAGTAAATACAGCGTTAGTGGGATGATCCACAATAACGGCACGGAGGCAATATCTGTGCTGATGAAGTTGGTCAGGCCCAGCAGCAGGCTGGACGGCACAAAGGCCAGCGCCAGCCAGTGTAGGTTGGTGGCTAGACTGAGATTGTTGTCGCCTGCAACGGCATCGAGGTCCTCTTGCTGCCCGGTTGTTTGCCGGTTTTTCCATAGCGCAAAAGCGCAGCCTGCAATTAGCAGGCAAAGCAGCAGATAGCCGACGCTCCAGTAACTCTTCTGGTTAGCCAGTCCAATGTTGGGTTCAAGCAGGAACGGGTAACTCAGCAACGCAATCAGGCTGCCGGTGTTGCTGGCCGCATAGAGATAATAAGGGTCATGGCTGGTATGGTGGCCGACATTGGCGAACCATTTCTGAATCAGCGGCGCGGTCGTGGACACCACGAAAAACGGCAGGCCGATAGCCAGGAATAATGTCCAGAGCAGCCAGAAGGTCGGGTTGCTGTCGGTCGGCGGGACGGTGTTTTCAGGCAGGGCCAAAGGCAGCGCCAAAAAGCTGATCAGTATGACCGCCGCATGGATCAGGATTTGGCGGTGCTGGCTGTAGCGCGTAGAAAGATAGTGCGCGTAAAGATAACCGAGAAACAAAATACTCTGGTAGAACACCATGCAGGTGTTCCAGACGGCGGGCGAACCGCCCAACAGGGGTAGTAAAATCTTCCCGAACAGGGGTTGCAGCACAAACATCAGCGACGCACTGGTAAACAAGGTCGCGGCAAACAGGAAGATCAGGGATAAATTACGGTCGGTTGCGGTTTCTGGATGGTGGCTCATTATTTTTATAGGTAGCCCTTGGGCTTTTAATTTTTAATGAGCTAATGATAAAGCATTTGCTGCTGTATGGGGCAGTTGAAAATAACGAGGATATAAAATAAGGCGAGTTATTCGCGAGTATTCACCACGAACAACTGTATTCATGCCGTCGTTCGTGGTGAAATCAAAGCTTTTTGGACAGGTAAAATCGCTCTACAGCGACCCAAAATAAGCCGCTAATGCTTTAAAATCCGCTTCGGACAGGTTGGCGATAACGGCTTGCATCGGCCCGCTTTTACGCGAACCATCCTTGAAGGCTTTTAATTGTTGCGCAAGGTATTCGGGTTGTTGCCCTGCAAGCCTTGGAAATTGGCCGTTGCCTGCCGCAGTTGAGCCATGACATCCCATGCACATACTGGCTTTGGCTTCACCCTCCTTTGCCAATGCCGGATCGCCGCCGCTGGCCTTAACGGGTTTTAGGCTGGAAAAATAAGCGGCGAGGTTATTGATGTCTTCATTAGACAGGTTGGCGGTCATCGATTGCATCATCAGATTGATGCGATCTCCAGCTTTGAATGCTTTGAGTTGATTGGCCAGGTAGGTCGATTGTTGCGCCGCCAGGTTTGGCCATTGCACGTTATTGCTGATCCCTTTTTGCCCATGGCAGTTGGCACAGGGCTCAGCCTTTTGCTCTCCGGCAGCTATATCGGCCGCTGAAACCGGTAATGTAAAAAAAACAGCCAGGAGGAAAGAACGGATTATGGATTGATGTCGTGCGTTCATAGTTCACCTCATAGAAAGGATTGGGCTATCTGTTTGTTGGTTATCGAAGTCTTTAGATAGTGAACTTCACTATACAGCTTGATAACAAAAAGTTAAAGGGTTGATGGGATGTTGATTCCGGCGGGGAAAGTTTAATTGTTGCCGATCGACGGAAGAGCCGCTCAGGATTGAGTTGCAGGCAGTAAACATGTCTTCAAGGATTGCTATGTTCAGATCGCCTGAACATAGCAAAGGATCGTTATTTTACAACGCGTAAATTTGGTTTGGCTGCCGGTTTTTTTGCCGGGGGAGGCGGTTCATCGCCATCATTGTCTTCCTGGTCGAAGATCATGCCTTTGCCGTTTTCTTTGGCGTAGATTGCCAACACAGCGGTTACGGGGGTGACAATGTGCATGGGTTTTCCGCTAAACCGGGCGTTAAATTCAATTTCGTCGTTGCCGAGAGAAAGTCCCTGTATTGCGGCCGGCCTGATGTTTAAAACGATTTTGCCGTCTTCGATAAATTCTTGCGGCAAGATGGCGCTGGTATTTTCTGCATCGACGAGAAGATGCGGCGTCAGGTTGTTATCAATAATCCATTCGTAAATCGAACGAATTAAATAGGGCTTTAGAGAGGTCATTTTGCTAGTGGCTCGATCATTTCTTTTTCAGCATCACTGAGGCTGCGCTTGAACGCGGCTCTGTTGAATATACGCTGAGCATAGTTGGTGATTACGTCATTCGGTGTCGCCACATCAATTCCTATACTGGGCAGACGCCATAATAACGGTGCGATAACGCAATCTATCAGTGAAAACTCATCACTCATAAAGTAGGGTCTGGCGGCAAAAACAGGCGCGGCAGACAATATGCTTTCCCTGAGCATTTTCTTGGCACGGGCGGATTTTTTCTCGCCGGAAAATAAAATCTCGTCCAGTAACTGATACCAATCCTGGTCGATGCGCTTGATCACCATTCTGGCATTGGCCCGTGAAACCGGATCCATTTGGTGTAAAGGGGGATGCGGAAAACGTTCGTCCAGGTATTCCATGATGATACGCGAGTCATACAGAACCAAGTCGCGCTCAATCAGTGTCGGCGACGTGCCGTTGGGATTAAGTTCAAGTAAATCCTCTGGTGGCTCGGCCGGGTCATAATATTCTATGTCCGCGACAACTCCTTTCTCGTGTAAAACAAAGCGTGCGCAGTGGCTCATCGCGCATGTTGGGGATGAGAAAAGCGTCATTACAGATTTACGAGTAATATTTGTCACGAATAACAACCTCTTTAAGACGAGTAGGGCAATAAAAAAAGGGTATTATAACAGATTGGCGAGGTTTTTATTTACAGTTGTTACTTCATAGGATGGGCTGGCTTTCGTCAGCTCATCCTATAGTTTGATGATTGCGTTATTAGGTGTTAATGGATATTTTTCCAATATTCTTTCTTCAGCAGATAAGCTAAAAGTAAAAACATCAAAATAAAAAATATCACGTATTTTCCCATACGCTGTCTTTCGAGTTGCACGGGCTCA
>JBAQYH010000191.1:0-5544 GCA_049299935.1 Methylobacter sp.
CGACAGCGGCCAATGAATCCTCAACAGCAACCAATGTATCCTCCGCAACGGCCAATAGATCCTCAGCAACGACCCGCGATTCCCCAGCAGCAGCCAATGGATCCTCAGCAACAACCAATGTTTCCCCAGCAGCAACCGATGGATCCTCAGCAACGACCTGCGATTCCCCAGCAGCGGCCGATGGATCCTCAGCAACAGCCAATGTTTCCCCAGCAGCAACCAATGGATCCTCAGCAACGACCAATGATCCCCCAACAGCGGCCAATAGATCCTCAGCAACGACCTGCGATTCCCCAGCAGCGGCCGATGGGACCTCAACAACGGCCACTGGGCCCCAGACAGCGGCCAATGGAACATCCACGGAACAGATGAAACACTAGAAGTGCTACACAGTTTAAGGGCCAGTTTTGACTGCTTTTTATTTTCAATTGTCCCTTATGGGTAAGCACCCTTCAATAAGCAGTGTGCCATTGTATTCGGGGCTTGATGGTTCGACCGACACCAAACAAGCCCCTATCCACAACCTACCAGGCTAGCGGCGATTACCTCACAAGCTATTGCCCCAAGGGCTGAGTAACAAAACCCAGCCTCCGTAGCCAAGTATATGGAAGCCTTATCCCACGCTTTCACGATGGCAAAGATTATGCCGTTCCGTTAACACAAGACAAGGCAGCCGAAAATAACGGCTGTCGTTTTTGTGTGCCTGAGACAAAAAACGAAATTTTCAGTTTCTATCAAAAAAGGGATTTGTTTTGCTGGATTCTACAAGCAACCAAGCAATAGAACATCACTTGGTATTTTTGGATTTTGCGGGGCTGGCGAACATTATTGCCCCATGGGGCATTTGGAAAAAAAGAGCTAACTGCTTGGATTCATTTTTCCTATTCATTGAACCAATGAATCCTAAACCCTAACATCTATACAATATCAATACCTTACAAAAAATCGAAGGCCGCTTTTATTGTCTGCTGAGGCGTTAAAAATAAAAAAACGCCATGAACCATGCTAATAACTGTAGCGCTCATCATTAGAACCGGTATCAAAAGCATACTGATCCTCAATATCGGAGATTTGCGATTTTCTGCGCTTTAAAAAAATCCTACTGCCTTCAGGCGATTCCAGAATCATTTCGACACAACCACCCAAGATAAAATTATAAGAGAGTAGTTTAAAATCATTGGGCATACCCTGAACCTTCACATGATTGCCTACCACCCAAACACTGCTCATACTTTTTTCTTCTTTTAATAAAATGGATATTGTGAAAAATAAACTGAGTGCCCTTAACAAAACGGCTCACTAAGCACCGGCTAATTATAATCTATTTTTAATGATTAAAACGACCAAATTCAAAAACATTATTATTTCAAAAATAATTAGTTACATCACCCAGCTAAACTGCTTTATAAAAACATGCCACTAACTGACGCGTCCTTTTGACAATGCCACTCGCCGCCATGCGACGGCTCCCCTGAAAGCCGCGATCGCATCCATGTTAAACTCTATGCCACAAACCGAAACGCAACCCTGATCGAAAATCCAGTCATGCCTGAATTACCCGAAGTTGAAACCACCTGCCGAGGCATCGCCCCTCATATTGAAGGACAATCCATCAAACAGGTCATCATCCGACAGCCTAAACTGCGCTGGCCTGTGCCTGAAACGCTGAATGAAACCTTATCGGGACTCAGCATTCAGTCAGTCTCCAGAAGAGCCAAGTACCTGCTGTTTTCCACCGCTTCCGGCACGGTGCTTTTGCATCTAGGCATGTCCGGCAATTTACGGATTATGTCCACGGACCAGGCGCCCGGTAAGCACGACCATGTAGATTTTATTTTTAATGACGGGACGCTGCTGCGTTTTAATGATCCGCGCCGGTTTGGCGCGGTGTTATGGACAACGGAACCTGTTGCAGAACATCAATTGCTTAAAGACTTAGGCCCTGAACCGCTGTTATCCGGATTTAACGGCGAGCTGCTTTACTCCTTGTCCAGAAACCGCAAAACAGCGGTAAAGTCATTCATTATGGACAGCCATATCGTGGTGGGAGTCGGCAATATTTACGCCAATGAAGCTTTGTTTATGGCCGGCATACAGCCTACGCGCCAGGCCGGCAAAGTGTCTTTGGCGCGTTATCAAAAATTGGCGGAATGCATTCGCGTGGTTTTACGCCAAGCCATCGAACAAGGCGGCACGACGCTGAGGGATTTTGTCAATGAAGCCGGAAAACCCGGTTATTTTCAGCAGCAGCTTAGGGTTTATGGCCGTGCTGGCTTGCCGTGTGTCAGTTGCAACCAACCGTTAACAGAAATCAGGATAGCTAATCGATCGACGGTGTATTGCGGGGCTTGCCAGCGATAATCCGCTTAAACTTGGAAAAGTCAGATCGTCCACGAAAGACACGAAAATATTCAAGAGGTATCGAACAAAAAGGGGCTTAACGATATGGCCTTATCAATACAATATATTGCTTTTTTTTCGTGCTTTTCGTGCTTTTCGTGCTTTTCGTGGATGAAATATTTTATCTTACGGCGAGGATAGGACAGCCGGATCATCGCCCTTCCCTGCCGCGGCTGTTTTTACATTTGCCAATAATTGGGAAGTCGACCCATCCGGCGCTTTATTCACCAAAGGCGCCAGCGTGGGCTCCAGAAACTTGATGATTTGCACCGGCAATGAGCTGGTAAAGTGATACTTTTCGGCATCCGGCCCCGCCACATACGCGGTGATGACGCCAAAAAAACGATCCCCCAGGAAAAATGTAAACGTGGCCGCACGGCTGATGAATATCGAATCAATCAAGCGCCCGCCCGCTCCCCATATTTCCCGGCGATGATCCCCGGTTCCGGTTTTGCCTCCCACCGACAATACCTTTCCGTCAGCGCTTTTGTATATGCCCCGAAGCCGCCCTGCCGTGCCTGCCTCGACCACGCCGATCAGCGCGCCGCGCGCCGCTTTCGCCACTTCGGGCGCAAGCACCTGCTGGCCTTGCTCGGGTAATTTGTCCAGCACCGTTTCATAAGGCGTTGCCTGGGCGTAATGCAGGCTGTCGAACCGGACTGTCGGCAATCGTAAACCGTCATTGCGTAAAATGCCCATCAGTTCGGCCAATGCCGCCGGGCGGTCGCCCGACGCGCCGATGGATGTCGCATACGAAGGCGTTAACGATCCGAACGGATAACCCAATCGATCCCATGCGGTATGAATCTGTTTGAACGCCTCATCCTCCAGCAAGGTCATGATCCGCCGCTGCTGGGCGTTTTTCCGGCTGCTTTTAAACAGCCACCGGTAGACATTCTGCCGCTGTTCGGCACTGGCGGCGATAACTTCAGCTCGCGTGGCATCGGGGTGTTGAACCAAGTAACCGACCAGCCACAATTCCAGCGGATGAACTTTGGTGATATAGCCCTGGTCCTGCAAATCGAAATTCGCCGGTGAATACTTCTGGTGAAGCTGTTCAATATCTTCACCGTCCAAAGCCGTGGCGGACAAATGGGCATTCAAATAACCGCTGAGCGCATGGGTATCTGCGTTCGGGTAAACGGCCTGATAAAGCATGGTCAGGCGCGACGGCTTGGCAAAGACTCGCTGGGTCAGCAGCTCCATGATTTCGTCGGTCGGCTTGCCGTGATACTTGTCGTAAAAACGTCTTAAATAAACCAAGCCTTCCTTATCCGCAAAACGCTGAAGATATTCCATGCGCCGGGGGTCTTCAGGGATTTCCAGCCATCTCGCGATGCCTTCCGGCTTATAAAGATGATGATAGACTAGGTCGCGCATCAACCGGATGAACACCAGATTGACCGAATCGCGCAGCGCATCCCGCACCGACATGATTTTGGAATTTTCATCCGGCGTGAAGTTACTGAAACTATGCACGCCGCCGCCGGTATAAAAATTCTCGTACGGACTGGCCGAATAGCGCCGGTCCAGGGCCTGGTTAAGCAAATCCTCCAGATTCACTTTGGGGTTAGCGCGCAACTGAGCGATAACCCATGCCGATAAATAGTCGCGCGGGTGCAGTTCAATCCGGCTCAGTTCCTTCGTCGGGAGGTCTTTATATTGCTGGTAAATCTCGGTTATGAGTTCCAGGTAATGCACCATCGTCCGCAGCTTCGCGGTTGAACCCAAATCCAGCCGTATGCCCTCGTTAATATCCAGCGGCTGGTCGTAATTATCGGTCTGGATGCGCAGCAGATTGCCTTTTTCGCCGCGCTCGAACAGCATCAGGCTGTAGACTATCGGAGCAAGATTGATATCTTCGTTAAGCATCCTAAAGCCCAAAATACCGGCGGAGCGGGCTTTGTCAGGATCGCTCAGCTGGCGCAACGCTTGAGTGACCGCCTGCTGGGTGCCGTAATCGAGCGTGGTTTTGACGGTTAAATCCAGGCGGTCCAGCTCATAGTTGGACTTGACGCCCAACGTCCGGGCAAGACGGGTGCGCAACACGTTCTGGGTCTTTTGTTCGGCCATAAACCTGGCCGGCATTTGATCCGACTTGGGCAGGCGAACGGTAGCCACCTGCAAGGCCGCATCCCGTAACGATGCCGGAATAACGCCCTGCTCCGCCAACACGCGTAAATAGCTGTCGGTCAGTTTTTGCAGCGCGTCGTAACCGGGCCCCAACAGATAGGAAGGCCGTCTTTGCGACAACAGGATGCTCAGCACCTGCCGGTAGGCCAGCGCCTGCTGCGGGCTTACCCGTTCGGTTGAATTCAGCGCTTTCTGGCTGAGCAGCTGGTTAACGGCGTTAAAGTCGGCGCCGAACCAGGCCGCCAAGCCATCGCCCAAGCCATGCACCTCGCCTAATTTCGCAGTCGCGGCCAGCGGCATCGAATTCAAATAGGCCAACGCGATTTGCCGTCTCATTTCACGCGTATCCGGCCCCAGTAAATAGGCGCGTATCGACGCACTGCCCATTTGGCGAAGCTTTTCCAGCATGGACTCGGTATAACCGTCCGGCGAATGCCGGTACTTTTCCAACTGCGTAGCCAGGGTGCTGCCGCCCGGCACGTTGATGTCCGCGCCCAGTTTTCGCGCCATCATTTGCAACGCGGCAAAGCCCAAGCGATCCCATTCCACCGCCGGATTAACGTTTTTGTGGCTCTCATCCAGCAATTCCCGGTTTTCTATAAACAGCAAGGTGTTCAACACCAGCGGCGGGATCGCATTAAAATTGGGATAGCCGTGGCTGGGATAAACGGCGCTGAATATGGTCCGGTCGGATTGATCGACGATGCGAAGCCCGGCGCGGGTTTTTTCCTGATAGATGGGGAACAGGCCGTAATCATCGACCAAGCGGGTCATCATCGGCGAAATGGATGCCTGCGTGGTAACGCTAAAACCCGACTTTTCCAACCGTGTAATCTCGTCCGACAGCAGCGTGTAGCCCAAGCGCTGATCGTAAGGGCCGTGATCAGGATAACGTATTGCCGAACTAGGCCCCGGTTTGAGTTCCGAGCTCAATTGTTTGCTTATTTCAGAAAGGTAACGCGCCTGATACTTGGAAGTCTGCACTTCTTTTTTTACCAGCGTGGCCACGGT
>JBAQYH010000192.1:0-2482 GCA_049299935.1 Methylobacter sp.
CGGAAAAAGGCGGCTGAAATGCAATAACCTTAAAGTATGACTGGAAACTTTTCGACGCTCTTTGCTGGAAACTTTTTAACGCTTTTTGACAGATATAGCCTCTGTCAGCTTCGGAGAAACGATACCGTTTTATCGCAGTAACTTCGGACAATCCTCAGTGCAATGGGAAGCAGGACTTCAAGCAGGCGTCTTTAGTGACTTTAATCTGGATGCCCCATCGTCTGACCTGGTCAACACCGATTTTATTGTCGCAGCCTATTCCAGTCTGCGAGCAGGCCAATTTTCAGCCTTTGGCCGCGTTTATCATCAAAGTTCACATCTTGGCGACGAATTTCTGCTGCGTAAAATCGACACTAAATTCGAGCGCGTGAACCTCAGTTACGAAGGTGCGGATCTGAAGATCTCTTATGAGCTTCCTTATGGCGTGCGCTTATATGGCGGCGGCGGTGGTCTGTTCCATAAAGAACCTGCGGCGCTTAATACGTGGTCGGCGCAATACGGCATTGAGTTTCGAAGTCCTTGGCGCATGGATTTTGCATCAATGCGGCCTATCGTTGCGGCTGATATCAAGAATTATGAGGAAAATAACTGGAATACCGATATATCGGCCAGGGCGGGCGTTGAGTTTGAAAACTTACAGGTACTAGGCCGGAAGCTTCAAATTCTTGCGGAATACTATAACGGCTACTCTCCAAGCGGACAGTTTTATAAAAATAAAGTGGAGTATATCGGCTTGGGTGCGCATTACCACTTCTAAGCGAAGATGGAACTTAGGATTTGATTTAAAATAACTTCTCGAAATCACTATTTTCGATCGTCGAGCCGTTCGTGCTGAGCTTGTCGAAGCATGATCGGCTTGACGCGCGGTGGGCCGAAATTTTCCCGCTCACCCTTCGACAAGCTCAGGGCGAACGGAAAAATTTCACCCAATCCATATAGGGAAGTTATTACTGACCATATATCCCTAGTGTCCGTTCTTTAAAAAAATATCACCGCGAAGAATAAAACTTCGTGTCTTCGTGGTGAAAAAAAGCTTTTAATTTTGGTTCCGGCTTGCCCTGCTATGCGCGATGCTAGTGGGCCGGGCCGCGAAGAGAGGGGAGTAGACGCTCAAATTCCGTTTTGACCACTTGGTAGCACTCGCAGACCCGTTCTTCCAATCCCGGCCGATCCAACACGGTGATACGGCCACGGCTGTAATCAATCAATCCGGCTCGTTGTAATTTCCCGGCGGCCTCCGTGACGCCTTCACGGCGTACGCCCAGCATATTGGCGATCAATTCCTGGGTCATGGTTAACTCGTTAGAAGCGAGCCGGTCGATACTTAACAGCAACCAGCGACAGAGTTGTTGATCCACTGAATGATGCCGGTTACAGACTGCCGTTTGCGCCATCTGGGTAATCAGCGCCTGAGTGTAGCGCAGCAATAACTGATGTAATGTGCCGTAGCGACGGCCTCCAGAGCGGTCAAGCTCCTGCATAAGTTGATGTGCACGCAGCCGATAGGCGTAGCCTGCACTCTGAACGACGGCGCGATTAGGCATGGTTCCTCCGCCCATGAACAGGGCGACACCAACGATGCCATCGTTACCGACGACGGCGATTTCGGCCGACGCGCCGTTTTCCATGACATAAAGCAACGATACGATGCAGGTCGCGGGGAAATAGGCGTGATGCAACTCGTCACCGGACTCGTAAAGGACTTTCCCGAGCGGCATCTGAACCAGTTCCAAATGAGGGGCAAGGCGCTCGTATTCATCTGGGGACAAGGCATCGAGGAGATAGTTTTGTCGCGGGTTATGTGGGACGGTCATTATCGACATTCATATTTTGGGGCAAGATCAATGGCCAAACCAATGATGAATAGGGCGCTGGAGGAAAAACCATAAGTGCATGAGTTTTATAGCATAGGGTGCTCTGATACTCAAGTTATCAAACTGGAGCAAGATCTTGTAGCCGTTTAGTCTACAATGGTATTAGGATTGTCCCGCTCGGCGAGTAATTCCAAGGCTATCGACGGCGGCGGATTAGTGTGCGTTACCGTACTGACAAGGCTGGATGTTACAGGTAAGCTGTTTCTCAGTGGCCGAAACGACGGGCAGCGAATTGCCATAAACCAGGAAATCGCAGGTGGGCCTTAGCGCAGCCGAAGGGCTCATCACTAACGGATTTCACACTACTGCGATGGGGTTATACCTTAAGGCTCAAGGAGCATATCTTATGAAACAATTACACTTAGCGTTCATCCTTTTCTGTATTTTGTTCAGCTTTTCTGCGGTTGCGGAACCGCCCCTTATCAAGCAGCAAACCCAAGGCGAGGTTCCCTTCGTCAGCGGCGGGGTGGGCGGCGATGAGCAAAATGCGATGCAAGCCATGCGGGCCGACTACAATCTGCACCTGTTATTTTCGATACAGGGTACGGGAGAATATGTCAGCGACGTGAAGGTAAGTATCGCGGATTCAAGCGGCAACATCCTCGTGG
>JBAQYH010000193.1:0-5732 GCA_049299935.1 Methylobacter sp.
GATCTGTTGATTGAAAAAGTTTATTACGGCGGGAGAACGAATTGGTATCCGGTAGGACTCTTAAACGAAATTAAAAAACATACCTACGATGAGGATGGGGATGTCAGTTCTTTTGTCATCAGCGCCACCTGTTACGGCACTGTAGGCGTCGTGCCGCCGATTTACAATGATAATGGTGTTATGGTTAACGTGCTGGTCGCCAATACGCCGACTGCGGGTGAAACTCCAGGGGCAAAATCAAGCACTCTTCCTCAAACGCCGAATGATAACGCTACGAACACAGGGTCTGTAGTCTGTGTGGTCACATATAATAACAAGTCATTTATTATCGCCGGCGACGCAACTTACAATACGCTTTGTCGGATTAACACCATTTTTAACGGTGTCACATTTCCTGCTGTTGCCATGTTGACGATGCCGCACCACGGAAGCCGTAAGACAACTTTCGGTTTAAGTGCAACCAATGCGGAGATTTCAGATGAACAAAGACTAGGCGTTAAAACATTTGTCGACTTGGTCAAAGCTCTAAGTCTCACGGTAAGCGCCGACCGTAAGCACAAACACCCCTCTTTGGAAACCATTGATGAGTTTGGCACTTATGTGTCGAAAAATAGCCCGTGGTATATAGATCCTGATTTCGCTACTCAGAGCTTGCACTCTGTGAGCACATATGTCGATTTGCCCCTGAAATATAGTCTTACAGAAAACGTTGCTATCGATTCAAAAGCCAACAGCTTCGAGACCCAGGCAAATATCTATTCGACATTGTATTCAATCAATATCAATGATAAATCGTTTTCATACTCCGCGTTCTCGTCAGCGGACTTAAATGTCACGTTATTATATGCAACGGCGCCAGCAACGTATCCGGTATTGCCCCAAGGGGTAAGCTGGCAATACAGCATGACGCCTACAACTGATACTCTCATTCGGCTCACCAACCGAGCCGGCGTCATTACACCCTCTGTTTCGGCATTCTCGGCAAACTTTGAAAGCCCAGCATCCACACAAGATCAAACCGAAACACAGCAAGCGGCGCAGCCAACTTCGCCCAAGCTTTCTTCGATAGCGCCCCGCCCCGCTATAGCATCCCGCGCACCGACACTTAGCCGTTTAAAGGCGTTGAGATAACTATTAAGAGTTAAGTTATGACGATAAATACAGTTTATGAGGCGCTTTCGGATGCAATTCAAACGGACGGCGATACAGGGCAGACTTATGTAGATTTATGGACAGCCTCCAATACGTATCCTGCGTTAACTAACCTGAAAGCCGTCTTAGGGCTTTTCGGGATTACATCGTCTTATATCCTTTATTCTCCGGTACTCAACCAGAGCAGTATCAATGTCACGCTGGCTGCTGTCGGCAGGTTCGGGCAGCCCGGCGCGCCGGAAGCCAACCTGTTCGCTATCTCGGCAGCTTTGGTGTATACCGATGCCGAAACCAATCCCGATCTTTTTAGCTTAAGCCTGCGGGTTACCGATTCCGGCTGGACTTTTTCCAAATTTTTCAACACCCTGCCGGACACCGAGATCACGGATGCCGATGGGGTCGGCAGCACCTGGCAGCCTTCGTTTTTAATCGGCGTGGCTATCGATCACCCGGTATTTTCAGGCAGGAATGTAACCGATGCCGACGGCACCGCCGAACCGCTGTCTCTTTCCGGCTATTTGCAGGCGGCGCCGGTTTTTGCCCCTTACGATTACCTGATTTCTCCTTGGCCGCTACGTTTGGCCGGCACATTGGCGATGCCGGCGAGCTGGGATCTGCCGCCGACCATGCAGCTTACCGCGATGGCCGGCTCCGGCTCCAACATCGTTATTCCTTCCTTTGGCGGAGCAGGCGGCGGCCCTCCAATCTTGTCGATGACCAAGGTCGGCTACCGGCTTGGCATTTACGACGACCTGGATGCAGCGATATGGGGACGCACCAGCTTTTCGGTGCTGGACATCATCGGCACCCTGACGGTAGGGGGGCTGATTGCGGAAGTTTCCACCCAGATTCTTTCGACCGGCACGATGTGGCATATGATTGCCGAATTCGACCCGGACCATGCGGATGTGGTCAAGGGCATGGCGCAACTGCTGGAAATTTTCGGGGTGCCGGCCCTGCCGTTGCCGGACAACTTCCCCGGCATGTATTTGTTCAAATTCCGCTCGATAGAACTGTTCTTCACCTCGGACGGCAAGGGCGGTTATTCCCTGTCCAATCTTACCCTCACCATCGGTTCCGATTTGACCTGGACGCCCCCGGTTCCGTTCGTCACCATCAGCGATCTGGGCACTTCGTGGGTTTGGGGTTGGACTTACCTTGATGGCAAATCGGCCAGCAACGTGACCGGTTCGGTATTCGGCTCCTTGAGTTTTGGCGGAAGTCCGGGCAGCGCATCCGCTGTTGCGTTGCCGCCCCCCGGACAAGGCGGCGGGGGCGGAACAATGGCGGTATACGATGTGGCCGCCGATGGCGCGGTGACTTTCGACATCAGCCTGTTGGTTCCCGATTTATACATCTCCGCGGTGATGCGGGAAGGCGACTATATCGCTATCGGCGATGCGTTCAATTATTTTTTCGGCGCGGATGGCCCTTATACCGCGCCGGACATGAATATCACGGTGATGAATTTCGATGCGGATATTGTCGCCCAGACTTATTCCGCGTTTGCGACGATTGTTTTCGGCAATCCTGAAGCGCCCGATGCCGATCAGGGCTGGACTATCGACCTTGTCGTCCTCGACATCACGTTGCTGAGCCTTGAAATGTTCATCCGGGTTTCAGGCGGTAAAGTCTCCGGCGGCATATCCGGGGTGCTCTGTCTCGACGACGGGGCCGATCCCGATAATTACCAGCTGCCGCGGCTGATGGTCAGCGCCGAATATCCCCAGCAAGATCCGGATGCTCCGGTAGGCTGGATATTTGCAGGCTATCTTTACCCCGGAACGTCGATAAGCCTGACCAGCCTGGTGACCCAGTACATTTATGGGGATAAAAGCATCGCACCCGCTTGGGTTCCCGATCTTTTAGTGGACCGGCTTTATATTGAATTTTCCACCGGGTCGGATACGGTGGATTCTTACTATAAATTCGGCGGGACGATTTCGCTGCGCTGGAACCCGGAAATTTTCGGAACAACCTTAAAGATCACCGCATCCACTGCGGTCGATTTGATCAAACCCGAATCTTCGGAAACCGCAAGCGGCACGTTATCGGGCTTTTTCAGCGTCAACAAGATTTCTCTGGCTGCTGCCTTAAAATTCGGGGTTCCCGAGGAAACCTATCTGTTCAAAGTCCAGTTCGACCAGATTTGGCTGGAGGCGTCAACCGCCTGGACCGGCAACAAAGACAACCGCCATCAGGTGGTTTCGCTGCAATTGGGCGGCGTCACTTTAGGCGACATGCTCGAATATCTGGCCAATTTGGCGGCTCCCACGCTGGGTTTCCGGCTCGATTCGCCGTGGGACGTGCTCAAACAAATCGACCTGTCCCGCTTTGTGCTGACCATCGATCCGCAAGAGAACAGCGTCGAGTTTGTCTTTACCGCCTCCGTCAATCTGGTGGTGATGAAGATCGATACCGTCGGCATCCGCTACACGCAGGTCAACGGCACCTCGGCCGTTAACCTGATCCTGACCGGAGATTTCCTCGGCAAAAATTACGGCAGCGACAAGCCGTTGAGCTGGGATGTGATCAATGACCCGCCTCCTGCGGTACCGGGCGCCGGAACAAGCTTGGTCAATCTTCGTTATCTCGGCCTCGGCCAGCGGGTGACTTTCGGCACGGCCCGCATACCGGATACCGTTGCGGAAAGCATCTTATTGCTGCGCAAATCCATGCAGCCGGTTACAAGCGCCTCAGCCAATCCGCTGGACGGGCAGGGCGTGGTTTATAACTCCGGTAGCCAGTGGTTGATTGGTCTTGACATTCAGCTGATGGAAACGGTGGACCTGGGTTTTATCTTCAACGATCCGGTGTTATACGGCTTATCCATCGCATTGAGCGGCGAGAAGGCAAGCACGCTTGCGGGGCTGCGCTTTGAGCTGCTTTACAAAAAAATCACCAACGATGTCGGCATGTTCCGGGTCGAATTGCGGGTTCCCGATGCGTTCCGCACTTTCCAGCTGGGGGCAGCCTCCTTTACGCTTGGCATCATCGTGGTGGAGATCTATACCAACGGCAATTTCATGGTCGATTTGGGCTTTCCTTACAACCGGAATTTTGACCGTTCCTTCTCGATGTCAGCGGGAATTTTTATTGGCCGGGGCGGTTTTTACTTCGGCGTCCTCGATGGCAACACCTCCACGCGGGTTCCCGCAATCACCAACGGAAACTTCTCGCCGGTGCTGGAACTGGGCATCGGCATCGCGGCCGGGGTAGGCAAAGAAATCAGCGCCGGGATACTCAGCGGCGGCATTTATGTCGAACTTGAGGTTATTTTCCAGGGGGTTTTAGGCTGGTTCAATCCGAACAGCAGCGGCATAGCCTCTGCCGAATTTTTCAGCTGCCAGGGGATGGTTGCGATCCACGGCAAGCTCTACGGCTCGGTCGACTTCAAGGTGGTCAAGGTGTCGATAACGCTGGAAGCTTATATCCAGGTCAGCGTGATTTACGAATGCTATAAAAAGACCGTGTTCGCGCTTGCGGTGATGGTCAGGGCCAGTGCAAAGGTTAAGATCCTGTTTATCAAGATTTCTTTTTCTTTCAAAGTCTCTTTAGATGTCAGCTTTACCATCGGTTCCGATAAGCAAACGCCGTGGATACTGGTTGGAAGTTCTCAGGGAGGAACGTCAGGTTTAGCAATGGCTTCTACAGGCCGCTCCAGCCTGCGTACCAATCCCCGCTTGCGTACAGCGCTGCTCCGCAAAGAGCATCAGGGCAAGTTGCGGGCAATGCGCTTGAAAAACCGCGCACTGGGAGTAGCTGCCGATACAGCTACCGATACCGGTTACAGTTTAAACTGGCAACCGGAGAACACTGTCTTTCCCGATTCGCCCCGCACCGCGCAGCTGACCATGATTCCTTTGTTCACGGTAGGCGATGTGCCGGTCAGCTGGAGCGATACGGTTCCCGCCAATGACGCCCCCAATTACCGGGCCGCTTTTGTGTTGTGCGCCGATACCGGGATGCCTGCCGATGCCGAAACCGTCGCCCAGGAAGCGCTTCGAAGCTCCGCTCTTTCCGCGATGACCGCTGCGGACGACGACACCAGCCTGCTTGCCGCGGACATCCTGGTGCAGGGATTATTGATGTATGCGCTGTACGCGGTTCCCAGGGAGGCATCCGAAGGCGGGGCGATTACCTCAGGCCAACTGGCGCTGCTTGCCGAGGAATTGTTGCTGCCTGAAACCTACGATATTGGCTTCTCGCTGGCTAATTTGTCGCTGTTCTTCGAGACCAACATCTTGTTGCAGGTCAGCGGCGACCCGGTTGTCGAGCCGGATACGAAAACCGCGATGGTGTTCCCGATGCCGCCGTTTATTTCATGGACTTCGCCCCAGACCGGCGAGGTCGATTTCATGACCACGAACATGATCGGTGCGCTTTACGAATGGAGCGTCTCGCAAGCCCTGGGCAGTTATTCCCCGGTGAATTCGGAAAGTGCCGAGGCAGAAGACGATCCGGCGGCTTACGAATCTTTTGCCGGCTTTATGTTCCGGGATTTCTGCCTGATGATCGTCAAGAGCGCCGTGGAAGAGGCGCAAAAGAAAATGGACGACACCACTGTCACCATTCAGGAC
>JBAQYH010000194.1:0-8970 GCA_049299935.1 Methylobacter sp.
TTACGCCGTTGTTCTTTTTGTTGAATTTGTGCGGCCACAATTCATAAAAGTCGCGAAACAAGCCCTGTTGCAGCAGCTGGGAATGCAATTGGGCCACGCCGTTGACCTAAAAGCTGCCGACGATCGCAAGATAAGCCATGCGCACCTGCTGCTCTTCGCCTTCCTCTATGATCGACATTCGGCCCAATCTGGCTTTGTCGCCGGGCCAATGCGCGGCGACTTCCGACATGAAATGCGCGTTTATCTCAAAGATAATCTCCATCAATCTCGGCAGCAATCGTTGCATGAGTTTGACCGACCATTTTTCCAGCGCTTCAGGCAGCAGGGTATGATTGGTGTAAGCCATGGTCTGCCGGGTGATGCCCCAAGCTTTGGCCCATGACAGGCCGTGCACGTCCATTAACAGTCGCATCAGTTCGGCGATGGCGATACTCGGATGGGTGTCGTTTAACTGAAAACAGCTTTTCTCGGCAAAATTGCTAAAGTCATGTCCATGTTTCCTGATCCAATGGGCGATCACATCCTGCAAACTGGCGGAAGCCAGGAAATATTGCTGGCGCAGCCTCAACTCCTTGCCGTTTTCGTTGGCGTCATTCGGATACAGCACCATGGTGATATGCTCTGCGGTGACTTTTGCGGCCACCGATTCGGCATAATCGCCCGCGTTAAACTCATCCAGGTTAAACTCCTCAGTCGCCACGGCTTTCCATAAGCGCAGAGTGTTGACGGTATTGTTTTGGTAGCCGGGTATCGGCGTGTCATAGGGGACAGCCAACACATCATGGGTGCTGATCCAGCATATCCGCTGCTTGCCTTGCTCGTCGGTCTGTATTTCGGTATGCCCGCCAAGCTTGACGCGTAGCGAATATTCCAGCCGCTCGACTTCCCAGACATTACCGTGGCGCAGCCAGTGATCGGGCTTTTCGACCTGCTCGCCATTGACGATGGTTTGGGTGAACATGCCGTATTCATAACGCAAGCCGTAACCTACGGCCGGCAATTGCAATGTCGCGCAACTGTCGATAAAACAGGCGGCCAGCCGTCCCAGGCCGCCATTGCCCAGACCGGCATCGAGTTCCCTGTCTATCAGTTCCTCAATTTCAATGCCCAAATCATGCATGGCCTGGGTGGCTTCATCGGTCACGCCGAGATTGAGCATCGCATTGCTCAAGGTCCTGCCCATCAAAAACTCCATGGACAGATAAAACACCTGCCGGCTATCCGTTTTGATGTAGGTTTTATAGGTGGTTTTCCAGCGCTCCATCAACCGGTCGCGAATGGACAGCGACAAGGCCTCGCAGGCATAGAACGGCGATGACCGGAAATTCTCGTCCCGTCCCAGCAGGTGGACGTAATACCGTTTAAAGTCATCAATAAAATCCTCTCTTTTTACCCCCAATATTGCAACTTCCGTGATTGAAGATTTAGGCTTGCTCGTAACAAATCGTTTATTAGGCATGGTTTACTCCAAGAGCTTGATGCGACTAAGGTATCTTTTAATATTGGACCGCTGATAATTATGATTGAATAAGATTTTTTGAATTATCCTGGAAAGCGCTGATTAAATCCTTCGACAAGGCTTACCCCATTTGGATTATCCGTGTTCATCATAATCATCCGCGTCATCAGCGTTCTTCGCTACACGGACCAGAATTTCCTGCCATAAGGCATCGTAAGCGACTGTGGACTGGCTTTTCTTGATATAGCCGCCCAGCGGCATACGCTCCAGGCCCATGCGCTCAATGTCGCTGGCATAAGGAATGGCGGTGGTTAAAATCTCAGGGTGGCTCTGAATCAGGTTGTCCATGATCTCGCGGTGCATTTTCTTGCGCCGGTCGGCCATCGAGAAAAACGGGATCAGCGCCAACTTGTTCAAGCCGTTTTCCTCAATGAACTTTTCCAGCTGTTCGAGCGTTCTTAACGACAAAGTGGTGGGAATGATCGGCGACAATAAAATATCGGCGGCCTCAAAAACGGCTTCGGACAATAGCGAAATGTTGGGAGGGCAATCCAAAAAAATAAAATCGTACTCTTCGGCCAACGGCTTCAGGAGTTTTTTAAGTTGCCGGGTCGGCTTTTTCTTGGCGCCCAGAACCAGGTCCAGGTTCCTGAAGGAAAAATCGGCCGGCAATAAATCCAGGTTTTCAAAGTCGGTGCCTTTGATCAGGCCGTCCAATTCGCGTTTCCCGGCGATTAAGTCTTTGCTGCCGCCTTTGATCTTGGGCTTGATGCGAAAATAATAGCTGCTGGCGCCCTGCGGATCAAGATCCCAAACCAGGGTGCGGTGACCGTTGCGGGCGGCGGTGTGCGCCAGATTGACCGCGCTTGAGGTTTTGCCAACACCACCCTTGATGCTGTAGACAGCTAATACATTCATTGTATAGTCTCGTATTTTACCGGTTAGTAGAAATACGATAACACAACCGCTGCTATTGGCAAGGCCGGCCATTTTGGGGAGGCGGGAAGCATGCTTCCCCACGCCTCAAAAATCAGGGTGACGAGGCAAAGCTTCCGCTCCTGCGTTGCCTACATGGATGTAGGTACTTAGCATGAGCAGGAGCGGAAGCTGCGCCTAAAGCGCCTACTGTTGGTGCCCTACCTCCTGCATAACCCACAGGGATGTGGGGAATGCAGATTTTGCATGGAGCAAAAATCTGTCCATGCAGTCATGCTACCGCCCCTTACCTATATCCATGTAGGCAAGCTGTACGCCGTTGCGATTGCCTTGTTTGATAAGATACAGCGCGTCATCCGCCCATTTCATCAATTCTTTCCAACTTGGCTTGGCGCCCACGGAACCCGCAACACCGATACTGGCGGTAACCGGCTGGCGCAGCACAAGCCCCTGTAACTGATTTTTTTCGATGGAGCTGCGGATGCGCTCGGCCAACAACAGGGCGGTGGAGCCGTCGGTGTTAGGGGCGATAATCAGGAACTCTTCGCCGCCCAGCCGGCAGACAATGTCGTTGGCACGTGCGGACGCCCGCATCAGGTTGGCGGCATGAATAAGCACCTGGTCGCCGACATCATGACCCAACGTGTCGTTGACCGATTTAAAATAATCCAAATCCACCATTAAAACGCTCAACGGTTGATTGGAACGTAGCGCAGTTGCCGACTCCTGCTCCAGCCGATTAAGCGCATAGCGTCGATTGGGCAAGCCGGTCAGCACGTCGGTATTCGCCATAGACTTAAGACGGCGGTTAGCTGCCGCCAGCTCGGCAGTATAGCGCTGGATATCCCGGCTCTCTTTTTCCAGTTCATGTTGCAGCATGATGATGCGCTGACCGGCCCGGATGCGCGCCAGCAGCACGCGCAGGCTAATCGGCTTGGTCACATAATCGTCGATACCCGCATCGAAGGCTTCAACCAGGGCATCCTCATCTTCCGTGGAGGTGAGCATAATCAGGTAAATGTTTTTACCAAAGACCGATGCGCGCAACGCCTTGCAAAGGGATAAACCGTCCATGGGTTTCATGCGCCAATCGGTAATCACCAATTGAGGCCTGCGCTCAATGACATGCTTTAACGCGGATTTACCGTCGCGGCACACCGCAACCTGATTCCCCGCCGCGGCAAGCTGCTTGGAAAGACGCGCCAGCATCATCGGATCGTCATCGACCAGCAGCAAGTTTAAACCAAATAAATCCGACTCCAGGGTATCGACAGCTTGCAGCATAGGCTGGCGCACATCCGTTTTTACGTCAATTAGCTTGCCCCATTCATGCCAAAGCTCGATTATTTCATCGATAAACGCTAGCAAAGAAGATTCGTCCAGCGCATGAAGGTCGGCCTCCGCTGTCAAATACGGCAACAGCATGGCGCGATGGGCTTCGTCAGCCACACAGTAGTTTCCGATCAATCGGGCGAAAATCAGTTGTCTGGCAAACTGGTCAGTTCGGGTAAGTCCCGCGACTTTCATCTCAAAGCTCAATTTCAGGGCGTCCAGGAATACCGTCGGAAACCCCCAGTCGGCCAGCAACATTAAACTCAAGGCGTTATGATCGATAGCGAAACGTTCGCGCTCCAAAGCAAGAAGCTGTTTGCCCTCCGCGATGCCAAGACATTCGCCATAGATCTCCGACCAAGCGGTTGCCAGGGCGAGACCGCCTATATCGCTAAGCAGTCCCAGCGTAAACGATTCTGCCGGCACCACGGTGACTTCCCTGGCAGTGATTGCTGCGATGGACACCGACATCGCCAGGGACCGCGACCAGTAAGCTTCGTAATCAAACCCCGGACAATGTCCCTTACTGTTGCCGCCGATCAACGAAAGGCTCAGCGCAAAGTTGCGCACTGTCTGCATCCCCATCATCATGACCGCTGTTTGCACATCGGCAATGGGCCGTCTGGCGCCGAAAGCAGCCGAATTGGCGAAGCGCAAGATACGCCCGCTCAGGGCAGGATCGACTTTAACCAGCTGACTCACCTGCTGCACGGTGGCGTCGCTTTGCTGCACAAGCTGCATGATGGCCAATGCCGTTCCCGAAGGAGAAGGCAGGCGGTCGGCGGCTTTCAGCTCGTTAAGACTGAATTCGTTATTCATTGATTTGGCTCTTTTCTTTGCAGCAAATTGTCGACTAACTCCGCCGTGGCCCCGGTCAAGTCATTGGCCATCGACTGAAAATCGGCATCTGCGCCGCTACGGGCGGCCTGTTCCAGCTTTACCGCAAGACGGATTATTTTTTCGGCGCAAAAATGCCCGGCCATCCCTTTGATGGCATGGGCCGCGTCGGCTAACTCAAGAAGATCGGTCCGGGACAGGGCCGAATCCATTTCAGCCAACTGAACGGGCGCCTCTTCGAGAAATAAATCTATCATCTCGACCAGTAAATCATTGTCGTCATCCAATCGTTTAAGTGCTGCCGATTCATCCCAACAGGTTGCCGGCTGCTCAATGGCTGCATGCAATCCGTCCCTATCCGTTTCTGCTGTATTATCCTGCATCATCGGCTCAATTTCAGGGGCGTTCGGTGCGCCCAGCCAACGCTCCAAAACCACAGTCAGATCGGCTCGAATGACGGGTTTGCTAAGATAATCGTCCATGCCTGCGGCCAAGCATTTTTCGCGTTCTCCTGCCGATGCATGGGCGGTCAGCGCCGTGATTGGCGTACGTAACTTGCCGTCCCCTCGGCTATGCTCGGGACAGGCTACAGCCATTTCACGCTCGCGCAAAGTGCGCGTGGCTTCATAACCATCCATGACCGGCATTTGGCAATCCATAAACACCAGATCGTAGGCTTTACGTTCCAGCTGATCCAGCGCCACTTGCCCGTTATTAGCCAGATCCGGCTCAAGCCTGAACTTTGCGAGCTGGGAAAGTATCACTTTTTGGTTAACCTTATTATCTTCCACCACCAATACCCGTTTGCCGCTGTAATTGGGCAGAACCTCTTGAACCTTGGCTTCTGGAGTGGTTTTCTGGCCTGGGAGCTGTAATGTATCGATAATAGCATCAAAAAGCTGCGATTGCCGTACCGGCTTTAACAGGCTTTGCACGTATCCCGACGCGAGTCTTTCGACTTGCGAACCTATGCTGCCTGAGGATAATAGAATTCGCGGCGTACCGGCAATGGCGGGATTTTCAATAATGGCGCGAGCCAGGGCGAAGCCGTCCATGTCCGGCATTTGCATATCCGACAGTAGCAAATCGTAAGGTTCGTTTCGCAGTGCGGCGGCTTCAAGTTCAAGGAGCGCCGCCGGCCCGCTGTCCGCTTCGCTTAAATTAAGCCCCCAGTTACTTAAATAATGCGTCAGAATCATGCGGTTGGTAGCATTATCATCGACTATCAAGGCGCGCTTGTCGGCGAAGTTGGTCAGCGGAGCCGGGGCCTCGTTATCCACTGCCGTCAACGGCAACGTAAACCAAAAGGTCGCGCCCTGCCCCAAGGTGCTCTCAACGCCGATATGGCCATGCATAAGCTCAACCAGGTCCTTGCTGATAGACAGGCCGAGCCCCGTACCGCCATAACGCCGGGAAGTGGAGCTGTCGGCCTGGGAGAACGCCTGAAACAGGCGCGCTTGCGCCTCGGCGGTAATCCCGATGCCGGTGTCCGTTACTTCAAACCGTAATGTCTCCATGGAGGGTACGTATGCCGCAGACCCGCCGTGAGCAGGTGCGGCGTCAGTGCCGTCCTTTTTCGGCATGCTTACTTTGACAGAAACTTCACCCTGTTCGGTAAATTTAACGGCATTGCCGATCAGGTTGGTCAATACTTGACGGATGCGCGTCGGATCGCCCTGCCAACGTACCGGTAGACTCGACGGCAAAAAGCAGTTTAATTCCAGTCCCTTGCCGTGAGCGCGGCTGGACAGCAACGTGCAGACTTCTTCGACCAAATCCGGCAGATTAAACTCGATCTCTTCCAACTCGATTTTACCCGCCTCCAGTTTGGAAAAATCCAGAATATCGTTGATGATGGTTAACAAGGACTCTGCAGAGTTTGCTGCAATATCCACCAAATCCCATTGCTCGCGAGACAGTTGGGTATCCTGCAACAGATCCAGCATGCCCAATACGCCGTTCATCGGCGTGCGGATTTCATGACTCATATTGGCCAGGAACTCAGTCTTGGTATGCGCAACCTGCAAGGCGGCATCACGCGCCGCTTCCAACGAGGCATTGGCCTGATTCTGGAGCAGTGCGAGCGCCATCATTTCGCCGACCTCTTTGAGCATCGCGATGCGGGACTCGCTTTGCACGGGGTAGGGATCGGTAAAAACAAACAATACGCCGAGGATTTCCTCGCCGGATGCGATGGGTACGATGTAATGGCCGTGGGACTGCCGACCATCGCAACGACAGTCATCTAAAACAATCAGTTTTCTTGAAACGGCAACTTGACCGCACAGGCCATCGCCAAAAGCTATGCGCTGCTCCATACAGCCGGACTCGCCGTGCCCTTCGGCTACGCTCAGGACGGGCTCTTCGGTTATGTCCGGGCCAAGCACCACGAACCGCTCCAGATAATCATCATCCTGCGCCCTGAGAAACACGCAACCCTTGCTCTGCTGATCCAAAGTCTTTAGGCCGGATAAAATATCCAGGACCTGAGTAAAACGCTGTTCCAGCGACAGGGGTTGATGCAACGCCTCGGAGATTGCCAGACGGGCGGCGGTGTCGTCGGTTTCGATTTGTAAGGCCGCCTCCTCTTCGACCTGCTTGCTGACATCGTGCTGAATCTGTACGTAACCGGACAGGGTGCCGCTTGCCGTCAGAATCGGCGTAATATTGGTCTTCGCCCAGTATTCCAGCTCATCCCCTGAGGCCTGCCCTGAGCGCAGTCGAAGGGCTTGCCCGGAACGACGGCTGTCGTTTTCAGGTTCAAGATAGGAAGCCTCGCTCCGGCGGCGGCCCCGCAACCGGCCTGACCAGGGCTCGCTGCAACGGAGTCTGCTTTGCATCTCGGACAGGGCTTGCAGGTCGGCGGTAGGACTATCCAATACGTAGGGTTTTTGCCCCATCAGGGTCTCTTCCGTCCAGCCCGTGAACAGACACAGCGCCGGATTGGCGTATTGAATCAGTCCCTCGGCATCGGTGATGAGTATCATCTCGCTGCTGGCGTCCAGCGCACGCTTGAGCGCCGTCAGCCTTAGTTCATTAGCTTTCCGCTTGGTCGTATCCCTGCGTATCGAAATATATTGCTCAGGCTTGCCGGCTTTATCCAGCAGCGGCGCGATAGTGCTGTCCACCCAATACAACTCCCCGTCTTTGCGGCGATTGCAGAACTCCCCGCGCCATACCTGTCCCCCGGCGATGGTTTGCCACATATTGCGGATGTATTCCTGGTCGTGATAGCCTGATTTGACGATACGATGATCCTGTCCGATCAGTTCATCCTGTGTATAGCCGGAAACTTGGCAGAACATTTCGTTAGCGTAGACGATGCGTCCCTGGACGTCGGCGATACTGACCAATACATGAGTCTCCAACGCTCTCAGCAGTTCTCTATTGGATGCCGTTTGTTCCTGATCGATCTGCATGGACAGTGGCCGTATCACCAGAAACCACAGCATCGGCGCAGTCAATATAGTCAGCAACACGGCGTCCAGGACGATATTCTGTGCCGGCGATAAAACGATTCCCCATTGCTGAATCGCATTAAGCAACAACATGACCAGCGTTTCGGAAACACCAATGACGGCAATAATGATGCCTAACGAAGAAATAAAATTACGTTTCGGGGATTGCGGCGACAATGGTGTTGACATAAATCTCTTCTGATTTTATCTGTTTAGGAATAATAGCCTGATTATCAGGGTATCGCCATTTTTTTCGGGCGGCGATGAAACGGTTATTTTAGTCTGTTATTCAACTGGAGCGACTGCGCTGATCCCGGCCAGCGGAAACGCAACTGTAGATTACGCTGCCCGATACCTTGTATCGCTAACCTACGCTTTTGCACTGTCCATAGTGGAGCGTAGATTTAAAAGCCTGTTTTTTCAAGTTTATTGTTGAATAAAAAACGATAAACTTTCAATCACGGTAAAGTTATCCTATCCTTTACGCTATTAAATTTAACCCTCGCCGCACCCGGCTCCCGGCAGGCGCGGCCTACATATCATACTTAAAGAAGAAACCATGACTGAAGCTACCGAGTTATTTTCCGATGCAAAACTTGTAATTCCAGGCGGCGTTAATTCGCCGGTACGGTCCTTTAGCGGCGTAGGCGGCACCCCGGTCTTTATCGATCATGCGCTGGGCGCTTATATCTACGACAGTTCCGGCAACAGTTATATCGATTACGTCGGTTCCTGGGGACCGATGATTTTAGGCCATGCCCACCCGGACGTCATTGCGGCGGTCAAGCAGGCATGCGAAAAAGGCCTGAGCTTTGGCGCGCCGACCGAGATTGAAACGCTGATGGCCAAACGGGTTTGCGAGCTGATGCCCTCCATCGATATGGTCAGAATGGTCAGTTCCGGCACCGAAGCGACCATGAGCGCCATTCGCTTGGCCCGAGGCTATAC
>JBAQYH010000195.1:0-6175 GCA_049299935.1 Methylobacter sp.
TATTGCAAATATAATGATTATATCCATGAAGAGGTCCGCTCATGGACCTACATGAAATTTCCTTACCTGCTGTCGCTGGGGCAGGAGCAAGGCTGGTATCGGGTCGGGCCTTTGGCGCGGGTCAACAACTGCGACTATATCGACACACCGTTGGCGGAAGCCGCCCGCGTCGAGTTTAAGGCGCACAGCGGCGAAGCGATGGTGCACAGCACGTTGGCATTCCATTGGACGCGCTTGATTGAAGTTTTGCATTGCGCCGAAAGCATTAAACAGCTGCTGAATGACCCGGACATCATGGGATCCGAGTTGGTTGCACAAGGCGAAAAAAGTTATGAAGGCATAGGCGTGATCGAAGCGCCGCGCGGCACCTTGTTTCACCACTATCAAGTCGATGAAAACGACATCGTCACCAAAGCCAACCTGATCGTTTCAACGACCAGCAACAACATGGCGATGAACGAATCGGTGCGGCAAGTGGCGGCGGAATACCTGTCCGGCCGCGAACTGACCGAACCCTTGTTGAACAACCTGGAAGTGGCGATACGCGCTTACGATCCCTGTTTGTCCTGCGCGACCCATGCGGTAGGCAAAATGCCGCTGCAACTCGAGTTGGTCGATGCCGAAGGCAAGCTGATCGACAAGCTGGTCAAACACAGCGACGGGCAAATCGAGCGGGATAATGACTAAACCGGTCTTGCTGTTCGGCTACGGCAACCTCAGCCGCGGCGACGATGCGCTGGGGCCGTTGCTGCTCGAATACGCCGAAACTCATTGCGATTTGGATGCAGTAGAGATATTGTCCGACTTCCAATTACAAATCGAACATGCGCTGGATTTGGAAAACAGGCGTTTGGTGATGTTTGTCGATGCGTCCGTAGCCTGCGCCAATGCGTTTGATTTTACGGTGTTGGAACCCGCCAGGGACAAAAGCTACACGACCCATGCGATGAGTCCTGCGGCGGTTTTAGATGTCTATCAATCGATAAAAAACCAAATGCCGCCGCCGTGTTTTTTGCTGAGCATCAAAGCCGAGAAATTTGAATTGGGCGAGGGTTTGAGCGCTAATGCCGAAACCAATCTGGTTGAGGCATGTTCTTTTGCGGGGCGCTTGTTAAGCAATCCCGATCTTGATTTTTGGCTGAAACGGGTTAACGCAGCAGGATAAATGGGTAAAGATCAGGATTGCGCTGGCCCGAAGCCCAGGCATCTATACATATCGTCCATCAAAATTCAGATCTTTATGGTCTTTCCTGTTGGAGAGGTTAGGACGATTTAATAAAACCGAGTTTTGATATACAACATCGTTACCCCAAAATGACACTAAATTTCTACACTGCTTACATGAACGGTTTATGAATTTAATGTATCAAAGATGGAAACAATCTATATATTCATAGTGTTATTGTCAATAATAGGCATCTTGATTATAGTTAAGTCGCAGTTTAAAAAAACCTTTCATTTTTTTGAGGACTAGACCATGAGCGACTTTTACAAAGATATTATAACCGGAACGGTATTTATAACCGGCCTGCTAGGCTTTATTTCCGGTGAATTCATCATCTCATCCACGCTGTTTGCAGCTGCGGCTATTGCCAGTAACGTTAACCTAAACCGTAAACGAGGCAGAGCCGGACAATTTTCATGCGAATGACATTCCTACCTGAACTACTTAACCAAGCAACTTAAAAACTTCCAAGACTTAACGGGTCTTGGAAGTTTTTTGCTTTTAAGCGCCCCACGTTTCACAGCTCCCGCATTATTCATTTTCGCAAGTTAACGGAAAACACCCCTCTTTCATACTTTTTGCGCCCATTATTCGCTGATTGCTCACTTTAAAATGAACACTCACAGCAATAAAGCGCACCGATCCAGCCATTCGGTTAAGCAATCGGACTTTACCGGGCAATAATCAAAACCGCTTAGAGGTTTTGCATTTTCTTTTTGGTGGAAGCAGTCGATAATAGCCATATTATTAACTTAACCATGAATGAGAAAAAAATGAGCAATGTATTTAGTTTTACCGGCACAGTTGGCCGTGATGCAGAAGTCCGGTATTTGCCCTCGGGGCAGGCGGTATTGAATGTGACCGTAGCCAATAATATCGGTTTCGGCGATAAGCAACAAACGCTATGGATCCGGTGTGCGCTATGGGGTAAGCGTGCCGAAGGCCAGTTGCAAAATTACCTGAAAAAAGGCCAGCAGGTGTTTGTCTCGGGCGAATTGAGTCAAAGTGAATATCGGGCGCAAGATGGTTCGACTAAAACCAGTTTGGAGCTGAATGCCAATATTATTGATTTGGTCGGCAAAAGAAACGAGTCCAGCCAAGCGCCGCAACAAAACTATCAATCTTCACAGCCATCTGCCCAGCAAGCGCCAAGTCATGATAATTTCGATGCGCCGTATGATGACGACATCCCGTTCTGATTTATGGGAAAAATAGCGGACACGCCTGCAACAGACCGGCCCAAGGTGAATGTTACCGAGCACAGTCTGTTGGTAGCCCATGGGCAAAGTAAAAAATTGGCGGATATACGCAAACGGCTGCAACCGGTAACTCCGGTTGCAGCCGGGCAGCATAACGATGCGCCGGCAGTACAGCTGTTTCCTGGCTTGAAGCCGGAAGTTGCGGCAGAGCTGAACAAAGCCAGGAAACTTATTGATGACAGCATTAATCAAATAATGCGCAGCTTTCCCGAAGGCAAGAAAAACAGGCTGTTCGGTTTCAGGTTCGGTTCTGTCGATGCGGTAAAGGCAATGCCTATAAAAGCCGCTTTTAAAACATTAGGCATTGATGATCATTTGCTGAAAATGAAGTTGATTGCTGAAATGGACTTTCATGGCAACGAGGTTAAAGAGCGCTAAATTCTCCGGTTTTTAAAGCTGAAAGGCAGGAGGGCATGTGGATAGATTACAACCGTTACTCGCTTCTATTGCCGACCAGCCTTTTCAGAATATCCAAAAGCTGCGCGGTTCTTATCATTTCCCCCGGTTCGAACTCAGCTTTATTAAGATGCAGGGTAGCCCGGGCGCTAACCCTGCTTCCATTGCCTCAGTAAAAATAGCATTACCGGATAGCAAAATCCCCGATGAATTTTTGCGGACCGCCGGGTGCAGACTGGCGGTCGCCGATTTTTTGATTCGGCGTTTTCGTCACGGGATAGCCCTGTTTGCACAGCAAAATCGCGGCAGAGACGGCAGCGGTTCCTTTGACACCATTGCCTTGAGTCAAAAGATGCTGCGCCGGGACAGCGTTTTGTTTGATGACGATGCGATCTATTTGCGTTTTATCATCAGCCTGCCTGCGAAAGGGCCAAGCGGCGTTTTTGATGCCGAGCAGGCGTGGATCATGTTGAACCAGGAACTGGTTGCAATTGTCGATGCCGGTTTTTTTTACCAACGCTACGACGAACCAACCCAAGCCTTGCTCAAGCAATTTGTCGATATACAAAAAACACGCGCCCGGATCATTCAGTTTATGCAGCAGCATGATTTGGTCGCTTTTATCGCCAATGATGCAAAGCTGCCGCGGCATAGCGGCGTCGATGACCTGCCTTCTCTATGCGAGTCTGTTAAAACCTTTCAATCTCCCGCATCGTTACAAATCAAAATCCCCTTACCGGATGGCCGCAGCATCACCGGCATGGGCATTAAAGAAGGCATCACCTGTATTACCGGCGGCGGCTATCACGGCAAATCGACCTTGATGCAGGCGATTCTGGCCGGGGTTTATGCGCATATTCCGGGGGACGGGCGGGAATATGTGGTGACTCGGGAGGACGCTTTTTTTGTCAGGGCTGAAGAAGGCCGCAGCATCCGGAACGTTGACATCAGCGCTTTTATCAGCGATCTGCCGAATGGCCTTAAAACTGATTGTTTTTCATCCGATAACGCCAGCGGCAGCACTTCGCAAGCGGCCAATATTGTCGAGGCGGTTGAAAGCGGCAGCCGCTTGCTGCTGTTTGATGAAGATACCTGCGCAACCAATTTCCTGGTGCGCGATGAGTTGATTAAAAAAGTCCTGGATGCCGCGCAGGAGCCGATCAAGCCGCTTTATTCAACGGTGCGGTCGTTGTGGAAGAAGCATCATGTTTCGATGATTTTTGTAGTCGGCGGCCTGGGGTATTTTTTGCAAAAAGCCGATACCTGTCTGCTGATGGATAATTACCGTTGCGATGATATTACCGCGAAGGTGCGTGACAGACTGGGGCCGATAGTGGAGAAGGGCGAGCCGATTGCCGATTTTGCGGTATCGCGCCGTCTGGCAGCCGATAATTTCGACCCCGGTTATATCAATCAGCGCCTGAACAAGACGCTGCCCAAACGCATAAAAGATTTACGCAATGCCCCGAGACAACTGGAATACGGCATGGATCTGGTCAATCTGGATGCGGTGGTGCAAATAGCGGAAGCGCCGCAGATTCTAACCATCGGCTATTGCCTGTTGTTACTGCGGGTTAAACTAAAGCAATCAGATGATAGACCTGAGACTATCCGTTTCTGGATAGACTGGTTGGAGGGCGAAATAAGCAAACACGGATTAGCTGTGTTGGATCCTGATTATCCGGGAACCCTTTCCATGCCGCGCAAATATGAACTGGCCGCTGCTATTAACAGGATCAGGTCGTTAAAGATTTTTCAGGAATGAATGCAGAATGACGGGCAAAAAAAAGACCACCTCAGAGAGAACGGGGGTAAGCCCAGGTGGTCTTTGTAAGAGAGATAATGCGACAAAACATAGCGTCCAGCCGTTCTTGTCGATTATAGATTAGCAAAATATGCCGATGAGGTTTATTAGTACAAACACCTATATTCGCAAATTTTGATCCGGTTCTCATTTTTACACGCTGAAGTTAATTTGCTGAACGGTCCCCGTTTTTCCGTCTTCAGTTAAATAAACGCCGGTATCGGTAACTTCCCCCAACGATTGGTTATCGGCAGTGCGTAATTGAAATGGCGTGGTGGCGTGTCCCAGATAAATAGCGCCTACATTTTTGTCACCCAGCGCAATAAGCTGCTGACTGCCGTCCTCGTGTCGTTGCCAGATTCTTAAGCTGTCATAGATGGGGTCGGCTTCGTCAATAAAATTATTGTTATCGGCGTCGTACTTGGCCAGTTCTGAAAACCCGTTGCCGGAATTCGGGCCAAACAGTTCGGAACCATCGTTAATAACGCCGTCTTTATTTTTATCCAGCGCCAGCATACCGCTGCCCGGCCGCAGCACGGCGATTTGTTCGGATGTGCCGTTGGCATCGATATCGAATTCGAAGTGCGTTTGTGATAATTCCGCCGCATTGCCGTCAAAATTGATAACGAGAGGGTCGACTTTCTTTTCGGGGTCGCCGGCGGTGATGGTGGTATTTGTTTCCAGACGGAAATCGCGGCTCATATTCAATTGAACGGAAAACTCGATACTTTTTCCGTCCTGCGTTTTGATTGAGCCGGTCGCAGAAAAGCTTGTGCTTTCAGACTCCTGGTAAGAGCTATGATGCTCGTAAACAAGACCGAAACCCGCAGAGGGTGGTTGCCTTGCCGGCGGAGGCGTTGTTGATATTTCCACGTTTTTAGCGTCGGTTGCAGTTGCATTATCAGCATTGGCGGTCAGTTCATCCGGCGAAATGAGTTTGAATTCCTTGCCGGTTAATTCTCTCACCATCTGTCTTATGATCAGCATCATTACTCCGTGCTTGGAATCGGGAGCTTCACTGAGATCGAGCGATTGTTTTTCGGGTTTAAGCGTTTGGGCCGCTTCACTCAGACTGACTGCATCGGTCAGTGGTTCTTTTGGAGCTGGCCCGGTTCTTTCTGCCGGCTGTTCTTTAGGGGTTTTCCAAAATCGGAGTGACTCGGACTCTTGAGATTTCTTTAAAAAATGATGCTGGCTGTTTAATTGGATGTCGGAACTTTTTATGATCATTAGCGTTGACTCCTGAAAAAATTCATCTACCTAAAGCTTATCGGCAGGCCTGGAAATTAGTTTAGTTAATATCTGATGCTACGCAGTTAGTCGGATTTATACTGATTTAACGGTAAGGTGTCGCTCACGCGACGGTTATTTGAATCGGGGTCTCGCCCCCGAGGGCGAGTTACTTTCTTTTGCTCCGCCTCGGCAATTGCTCCCTGCATTGCTCTACCTCCTGCATCCATGCAGTCGAAAAGAAAGTAACCAAAGAAAAGG
>JBAQYH010000196.1:0-1979 GCA_049299935.1 Methylobacter sp.
AATCGAGCGGCCTATCCGGGTCGCCAATAAATAACGCAACGACCGGCGCCGATCCGGAAAAAGGTAACGGCTGGTTTTGCAGCGATACCGCTATGGCCGATAACGGACGGTTTGAACTGTTCCGATACAAGCTCATCGCATTGCCTTGCCCGAGCTCCGCGGCATTGCCGATTAACCGGCGCAAGGCGCGGGTTTCGTGAGCGTTATCCGCCAGACAGCGGCCTGCGGCATTGAGACGAAAGCCGTCTAAGGCTTCCGCCATGCGATTGACAAACACGGCTTGGCCGCATTTATCGAACAAGACCAACCCGACCGGCAAGCGGTTCAAAAGGCCGGTATCCGTAGCCTGCACGCGTTTAACTTCGGAAAGTTTTTTGTGGATCATGCAAGAGCGGCGCAAATGCGGCACCAAGCGGGCGAACAACGCCGTTTCGTCGGCGGAAAAAGGTTGCTGTTTGGACCTGAAAATCGACATGCGCACCGCCAGCGTATCCTGCTTCAGAAGATGCCCGATCATGGCATGAAAATAACCCTGCGGTTTAAGCCAATCGTTATACCATTCAGTCTTGACCAGTTCCCGCACCGGAAACAGGCGATCGGTTGTTATAAATTCGCCTTCCGGCAAATCGCTGGAGTTTTCAAACCAGACATTGACCTTGGAATAATAGCGCTCGTAAGACGCGATGGTTTCAGGGTCGGTGCGGGCGGATTGAATAAATGAAACTTCATCGCTACGGCAAGTGGGACTGCGGCTGGCAAAATCCATCAGATAAATGACCGTACCCCTGCTATTGAAAGCCTCTGACAACTGCTCCAAAAAAACCGGCCATAACTCCGGCATGGCCGCGGCATCGTAGATTTTTCCGATTAAATCGTCATATTGGCTTTCGTTCATAATATTGTGGCTCAAGCATAAAACTACAGTTTGCGATTGGCCGGCTTCGCATCTCGCTTATTGAGATAAATGTTTGCTGATTACAGCAGGTAGATTCTTAGGCGACTTAATGCGCAGTTGTTTATTGACATTGAACCTGCCAAACACAACTTCAATATCCTTGGGTGTCACACCAAATTCCTTTGCCAGGAACCGGACCATATGATCGGTTGCCCTGCCCGCCACAGGCGCGGCAGTGACGCTGATTTTGAGCTGCTTGCCTTTGGCCTTGCCGATGGTATCTTGTTTCGCGCTGGGCTGGCCGAGAATATTAAGCACTAAGGTATCCCCATCCCAGGCGCAGAAAGAATTAATTGCCAATCCTTTGTTTTTCATAAATTCATGTGGTTGATTGTTTTGCTTGAGTCGAGCATACAATAATAGGATGTAGCATTGGTGAGTTTGCGAACCGCATCCTACGGCCATGGCCTATCCGGCTGTCCAGGGAAAATGATTTGGATATTCTTTAGAAACTACTTTGGGATGAGCATCAATGGGCTTCAATCTCTTTTTTAACTTCATTTGAACATTTTGAAAATCCCATGTTGATTGTTCCAATTTAGATCTTGGAGGCGGCAATTCAAGATGCAGGAAAACCTTTATTTTATTGGTTTTAGAAAATAAAGTTGCAAGCTCTTTTTCTGTTGGATTGCCGGCATTCATTTTCATTGGCAGGATTGCAGATAAACTTGAAATGACTTTGTTTATAATGGCGTCAATCAAATCATTCAATTTCAATTTCTTTGTATCGGGGTGGGTATAATCCTTAATTTCGATGAAATAGCCGATATTGCCGTTAACCGCCAAAATATCAACCGCACTAATTCCGTTTTGAATTTTGACAAAATGGTCGCGATAATATTGGCTGTCATCAAATTTTATTGCGTCAAACTCAAAGCGAAAGGATAGATTGCCTTCCTGAATATCAACCGGCATCTAATCTTCCTTTTTACTTAAAAATCTATCATCTTGTTCAAGCTCTTCATCCAAAATCACTATATCATCCAAGTCTTCGAATTCATCGCTCTGGCTTACCCTAATGGCC
>JBAQYH010000197.1:0-3374 GCA_049299935.1 Methylobacter sp.
TGCCATTAAGTTAAGCGTTAAAAGTAATTGTTGTAGGGTGGATAAGCGTAGCGCATCCACCCTAACAATCTCGGTATAGGTGGATGTGCTACGCTTATCCACCCTACGCTTTTCTCTTAACTTAATGGCAATGACGCGCTACGCCGTGAGCACACGTAATGCCTGGAAAACCAAGTTGCAAACACAGGACGTAGCGAGTGGGACCGAGAATAACTCATCCCGTTCCCAAGGCATCGCCTTGCAAATTAAATAACCGCACTTCGACCTTTTGCACGGCAGGCACACGAGTATGAACAAGCGCGGCGATGCGCTGTTCGATGTCCATCCATAACGCCTGCGCGCCGGGTTCGTTCGTTAACCGTTGAATGGCCGCTTCCACGGTGTTGGCCTGTTCCAGTTCCTGCACCAGGCGGCTGTCAAATCCTTGTTCTGCGGCTATCCTTGCCACGACGCTCATCGCCATATCGCTCCTGCTGGAGTGCGTATCCCACACGCCGTCGAGCACTTTGGCAAGTTTGCCCGGATGCCCCAATAACCATAACACATCCAGATGGCGCTGGTGTTCGACCAATGCCTGCTGTAAAAAATCTAACGCGTCGCCAAGAAAATTGGCGATCTGCACCGAGCGCTGTTCGGATAAATCCAGCATCTCTTTAGCATAGACACGGCCGATTTTGCCGGGCAGCAAGGCGATGCTGTTTGCATCATTGCCGAGTGCGACGCGGACATAAACCTCTATCGAGGCAATCCATGAGGCCAGCGATAAGGGCTCGACGATGCCCGAAGTGCCGAGTATCGAGATACCGCCGACTATGCCCAGCTTCGGGTTGAAAGTCTTTCGGGCAATCGCTTCGCCGTTGACACAGCCTATGGTCAGGTCGAAGCCTTGATTCTTATTACCGGATACTTCGGCGACCGCCTGCCGCATCATCTGCCGGGGTGTCGGATTGATTGCCGGTTCGCCTACCGCTACGCGCAGGCCGGGCTGGGTCGCTGTGCCGACGCCGTCACCGGCGAAAAAGCGTATTTCCCCTTTATCGTTTCTTCGCACCTCGGCGAAGATAGTTGCCCCGTGCGTGTTATCCGGGTCATCGCCGCCGTCTTTTAGCACTTCGGCGCGTACCGTGTGTTCATCGAGCCAGCGGCTGTCCTGTATCGGTACGGTCAGGTAATGCACATCGTCAGGCAGCATTATCTGTATCTGGGGGCGATGCTCGCTGTGCAGCAGCAGATAAAGCGCGGCTTTAACCGCCGCCGTGGCGCAGCTTCCTGTAGTGCGCCCGCGCCGTAAGCCGTTCGGTGCAAGCACGCTGAGATCGAATTCTTTAAGCCCCGTCTGAGCCATACTCTGCAAGCTGGTTTACCGCATCGATCATCAAGCCGTTGACGACGGTTGCCGCCCACGGCGAACCGCCGCGCGTGCCGGTGTTGGTGATGCGCGGCACTTGCAGGCAACGTTTCAACTCCGCCTTCGACTCGCAGGTGCCGACAAAGCCGACCGGCAGGCCGATCACCAGTTGCGGCCGCCAGCCGTGTTCGCGGATCAGTCGCACCGCTTCGATAATCGCCGTCGGCGCATCGCCTATCGACAGGACTATATCATTGCCGAACTTTTCAAACGCGCGTCGTATTCCTGCTGCGGAACGGGTGATGCCCTGAGTTTGGGCCATTAGCGCGGTCTCGTGATCATGCACTCCGCACCAGGTTTCGATGCCGAGTTGTTCGAGCAGCGCGCGTTTTAGGCCGGTCTGCACCATGGTCACATCCGTCACCACAAGCTTGCAGCGGAGCAAGGCACGGATGCCGGTTTCGACCGCACCCGCCGAAAAGTAAATGTCATCGACCGCATTAAAATCGCCGCTGGTGTGCACCAGTCGTTGCAGCACGGTCAGATGCGCCTCGGGAAAGACCGACCAGTCGCGCCCGGCGGCTATGATGTGGAAACTTTCGGCCTCTATCGGATGCGGCACGTAAGGCGCAAATTCTGCCGTTTCATCTACCGTCGTTTTTTCAAATAGGCCGCGTACCTGAAGATGATGAGGGCGCTGGGGCTCGCCGACCTGCTGTTCAAAGCCGACGATTTGCACCCGGTATTTGCACAACGAGCAGTTCATTGCCGCGCGACCTTCCACGGCTTCCTGCGCCCTGGCGATGATTACATCGGCTACGTTCGGATGCACGCCGAGATAACCGGCTTTGAGCACTTCAAGATCGGGTTCGCGTTCCTGCAACGCATCGGCGGCGTCATAAATGCGCTTGACCAAGATGCCGTCGAACAGGAAAAACGGCACGACGATCAGCCGTGCATAACCCAGCTTTGCAGCGGCGCGCAGACCGTCGGCGACCAGCGGCTTGGCCGTGCCTGAGTAGCACACGTAAGATGCGCCAAAGCCCATGCCTTCCTCGATCATCCGTGCGAGCTTGGCGACTTCGCCATTGGCGTCGGGGTCCGTAGTGCCGCGTCCGACCAGCACCAGACAGGTGTCGTCGCGGCGCACAGTCTTGGATGATGCCGCTTCAGCCTCGACGATGCGTTGCTGAACCAGTTGCAGCAACAGCGGATGCAAGCCCATCGGTGCGCCGAAATGAAAGTCTATATCGGGATATTCGTGCGCGAAGGTCAGTAGTTCGCTGGGTAGGTCGTTCTTGGCATGGGTAGCTGCCAGCAGGATGCCGGGCACCATGACGATTTGTTTGGCGTCGACGCTTAGCTGATCTGCAATCGCCTGGTCGATAGTCGGACTGGCAAATTCCAGATAGCCGTGGCTGACCGTATGCTGTGGTGCGCGCTCCCTGACCAGTTCAACCAACTGCTCGAATTCCCGTATGCCGTCGGCATCGCGGCTACCGTGCCCTGCGATAACGATGCCAAATTGTTGGTTTGTTTCAGCCTGCATCAGACAGCGGCTCCCGGCGGTTCGATCTGGCTGGACATCGGTGTGCGGGTGCGGATCAACATGATGCTCATGTCGCTGAATTCCTGTGTCGCACAGTCGGCGAGCGTACCGTGCCATTCCGCTTCGGAACGAGTCAGGTTCTCCCAAACCTCGGTCGGATGATCGGGCGATATGCCTTGCTCCAACAGATAGGCGGCGATATGGCGCGGCATGAATGAGCGCGCGGCGTCCCACGGGCAGGGGATTACAATCGCATTGCGCTGGTCTTGCAGCACATGCACCAGATGTTGCTTAAATGGGGTCAGATCGCCGCGGCGATGGAAAGTGATAAACGTCGTTTCATCGAAACAAACCTTGGCGCGCGATGCGAGTATCTGCGCCGACGATATGCCCGGCACGGTTTCGACCGGATGACCGCAGGCGCGCTCAACCCGTTCCAGATACTGGAAGCCGCTGAAATGGATATCGCCCATGAAC
>JBAQYH010000198.1:0-9537 GCA_049299935.1 Methylobacter sp.
AATTCTTTCTGAACCCGTTTCAGGTTGGCTGTCATGCCTGGGCAAATATCGCCGCAGCGGACATACATAAAGTTGATCATAACGGTCTTGTTCTTGATCAGGTCGTCATAAAAACGGACTACCTGACCTTCATGCGTTATCAACGGAACGTTCGGGAAAGCGCTTTTGCGGCGGATAACAGGGTCTGCTTTGTTTGGAGTAACACGATTTGAACCGGCAGAACCCGTTGGTAAAGCGGCAAGAGCTGCGCCGCCCAACGTAGCGCCGGACAAATTTTTAATAAAATCTCTTTTATTCATAGTTATATCCTCTTAAATACTTGGCTCACATTACTTGCCGGCATTGGGGTCGGTAGAAGGCACGATCTTAAATCGAAGCATCATGGCGTGATCTTCATGCACCACGTTGTGACAATGCATCGGATAATCGCCGTACCAGTCGCGAAATTGCATGTAGAAAGTCAATTTACTTGTCCCCGCTGCGCCCTGGGCTGCTTGGCCGATTCTGACGACATCCTTCCTTGATAAATCATCGATTGCGGGAGCGTTACCGTTGCGGCTGAGAACCTGGAATTCTTCATGGTGAACATGTACCGGATGCGCCCAGCCGCTACCTGAAGTAATCGTCCACTCTTCCGCCGTACCTTCGGCCGGATAGGCACTAATGACGGACGGATTGAAGAACTGGCCATTAACTGTCCAAGCTCCATTCGATGTATCGAAGCTGAAACTGCGCTTCTTTTTGACCGGGTTGGCCGCACGGTTCGGCATAGGCACCATCACCTGCGTTTGCAGCGTAGCTAACGGCGCACTTTCATCCACAACGGCTACACCTGAAACGATGAACTTGAGTAATTGGGTTTTAATACTGGATGGCAGAATCTTGCCGGTAGGTCCTTTACCGCTGATTTGTTCGAGACGGTTTTCCAGATAAATCACCGTACCGGGCGCATATTGACTGAAATCGATGATAACGTCGGCCCGCTCGGCTACGCCCAAACGTATACTGGAAACGACTTGCGCCTTGGGTAACAAATTGCCGCAATTGGCGATGCGGGTCAATTTGGCGCCGTTGCTTAACGACAATTCAATAAATCGAGATGGACCTGCATCCAGGAACCGGAACCGGTATTTACGGCGTTTAACTTCCAGATAGGGTTTGATCTTAAAGTTAACCGTTTGCTGATCACCGACGATACCTTCTATATTAAAGGTGTCAAAGAACATCTGCCCTGTCTGATCAAATACTTTGTCGGTAAACAGCAAGGGTATATCGTATTCGCCGCTGGGCAGCCTTAAGCCGGTAGTTTCATCATCGGTATCGAGATTGATGTCCCGGCTGAACAAGGTGTAAAAAGAAGCCAATCCCTTATAAACATTTTGCGCGGTAAAGTCGAACCGGTGGTCATGAAACCAAAGCGTGCTTTGGGTTTCTTGCCAATCGCCCGGACACCATAAGCCGTTACGATAAGTTCCGTTCTTATGAGTGCCGGCAAAACCGGCGCGTATATTGGGATACCAGAAGTCATACCACTTGCCGGAATCCCAGAAGCGCAATGGACTGCCATCGGACTCCGGCGGGTTATGCGCATTATGAAGATGGGGCGAGCACTGATTGATGCCAAAGCCTTGCGTGTCCCTGCCGTCCTTAGGCAAGCCGTTGTACATGCGCATCAAAACCGGCGAGCCGTACTGCGCCTTGAAACGCAACACGCCGGTAGCAAATTCGCCATAGCTATCAGGATTCATGTCTACGTAGGTCCACACCTTGGAATTAAAAGAGGGATACTCGGCAGAGGAATAGAAATTCCAGTCAATCTCCCTGGCCATCAGCTCATATTGGGTACAGGCATCCAAACCGCCCAATTCATCCCATCGTTGGTGCTCTTCGGTACGCGCCTCAGTGAAATCCTCGAAGCCGCCCAGCTCGCCTTTACCCGGATTCCAAAGCGTATATTTTTCTTGGCATTGCCCTTTGTCTGCGCCCGGCCCCTGAAAAGCGCCCACAGCAACGCAGGTTTTCGGGATAGGTAGAGAATCCGACCAAGGCTTAGTGCAGGGTGGACTTATTATTCTAGTAGAAGAGCTGCTGCCGGATGAACCTGATCCGCTAGCCGCTTCGGCTAAGTTAGGCAAAAAACTCCCTCCCCCGATAGCTGTTAAACCACCCACTCCTGCGGTCAAGCCCATTTTGAATAATTCCCGCCGAGTCAACCCTGACTTTTGAATATCCCTGACTTCTTTCATATAGCGCGCAACAGCCTTCTCTTGGCGACTGAAGTTGGTCGCTTTGATAATTTTTTTGCACATCGCACACTCCTTTCATTTTTGAACGATTACGTTACATCTTCTGAAATTCCGCTTGAGGTTAGCGCTGCAGGTGCGAATAAATCCGCGCCTGCAAAGAGCAAAGTTTTTTCAGATAGCTATAACAACTGATTAAGACGGCTGCCTAGGCCTAGGGCCTAGTTGTGGCCCCGTCCATCCGGCCACTTGGTGTCACCTGTGACCGTTGATTCATTGGTATCTTCCAACCGTCAGTGGTGACGCAACTGGTTTGCCCTACGGGTTCTATGCCGTATGCCGGTCTTGTTCCAAGGTTTGTAGAAAGATGCATCTACATTCGTTCTAGGGTTGTTTGCCAGCGGAATCTGACAATCGGCCTTCTTCGGGCTGCCGGCACGGAAAAAGCATCGTTATTGTATCGATGTATTTTTTTAGACATGATTAAGCCCTCAATATCGTTAAGTTAAGAGATTTACGTCATAAAATTGAATATAACATCTTGAAAAAAGATAAAAAAAACCAATTCGCCTTAGCTAGATCCCTGCCTGTATTTCCGTCCAACTGCCCAAAGGCCTCGCTCGGATGGCTAACGAGAATAGCCTGTCGACACCGTTTTTTACGCATTCGCCCCCCGAGGCACGCTCATCGGCATGCGGCGTTAACCTACAGAAGACATGAATGATTGCCCCGTTTTCACGGGCGATGCGCCGGCGTCTATTTTTCCACTCTGAATACCCCCCACAAACCATTGTCGAACTGGAACGACGCCTGGTCCCGGTACAGGTAATCGCCCGGCGTACCGTAATAGCCGCCCGCTCCGTTGGTCAACAGCAGGTTAAGATGGCTGCCTGGGCCGATGCCCGCTTCGGAACCCTTCCACTCGGACCAGTTATTTTTACCCATCGCCGTTGACCCGTTGATGTAGGGCTCTTCCTGCCAACCGTGCCCGTGCAGCTGGAAGACATGGTTGCGCGCGTGACCGCCCGGCTGCAAAACGCGCAGACGGACGCTGTCGCCGACTTTGGATTTGAATACCGGCGTTTCCGATGCGCCTTGCAGTACGTTGCTGAAATCTTCGTTGCGGGTTAACTCCAGCGCCGTTTCCGGGGCGAATCCCATCCGCGTCCACAGCGGTTCGGTCTTGTAATTGAAGGCCTTCTGCCCGGAATCTTCGGGATCTTCAGACTGCGCGGTGTTCGGCACGGGCATGCCCTGCTGCTGTAAATTCAGGTCGTCCTGGAAAATCAGCACATGCTCCCTGAATTTACCGGTTCCATCCGCCAGCGTAACCGTTGCCGAGGCGCGCGAGTCGCTGTCCTCGACCCAGGTCGAACCCAACGGCTCGATGATCATCGCGGCGACGGCGCCCTTGCCGGTTTGCTTGATCCGGTCCGACGGCATCAGGTTGATCGCGCCGTATTCCACCGGTTCGGCAAAGCGCCGCTTCGGGTTCGAAGTGGCAGCCGGATCAAGTTTGACGGTGTCCCTGCCTGCATACCATTTATAGGTGACCGTTTTACCGGGCGCCGCAGCAGCCGGAGGTCCCGCTGTCCATAACTGCGGATTAAACCCGACATTCAGGCCGCTGCCGGTCAATGCATCGAACTCCAGCAGTTGCGGCGTCAGTCCTACATAGCTGGAAGGCAGGATGTCATTGTTGTTGAAGCCTTCGATGATCATCGGCAGCGTGTTATAGCCGTCGGCTTGAGTGCTGCGTAGATTCGCCGGAAGGTGATTGACCAGATCCAGCTTGATGCAGTCCCCCGCGTTGGCCCGAAGAATCAGTGGTTCGATCGGCACGCCGGGTTTCAACCGCATTGTGGTCGTGTTGAGATCTTTATCGCGAACATACAAAATAGCGCCCGGATCTTCAAGCCCGGCGCCGGCGTTATAGACCAACGGACCGCCCAGCACATCCCGAGCCAGGAAAGCATGAACCTTAAGGCTAATCTTGGGCGCATTGCTTGGGCAAACGCCTTCCATCTCCACGCAAGACGGATCGACCAATAATCCTTTAGAGGTCTTGGCGCACTTCATCGGCGGCAACGCTTTTCCATCCACATTGCTCGACAGTTTGGCCAGTGTCGGCGCCGGGTATTGGCTGGTGAAAGTTCCCTTGCCGTTATACGCCCTCATGATTCCCCACAGTCCGTTCCAGATGTCGTCGGTCGCCGTGCCTGGGAAATAGGCGATATCGGCCCAGGGGGTGTTTGCTTTGACGGCGTCGACGGCCCGCACCTCAAACTCGAAATGTTCGGAAATGCCCAACATCTGCGAGCTTTTGTAGCCTGAATTTTTCAGCGAGGGTTCAAACAACCATTTGAGACCGTGAGCGCTGAAGTTATGCCCCTCTTCATGCGCGCCCATTAAAATCCTGATCTGGACTTTATCGCCGGTATACGCTTTCAATAACGGCGTAAACGGGTCGCCGGGCATCACGTTCTTGGTCAACGGCCAGGAAAAAAACGCCGGCTGGCTGTTCAGCGCGGTCATCGCGCGGTCGGTCCGCGACTCGAAAGCGAACGAAAGATCGCCCGGCTTGCCGCTTGTCTGGCCGTTTACTCCGTTATGGATGCGCTGGGCTATCGGCTCGTTCCGGTAGTTGACGGTCATGGTGCCGGGATCTTCGGCGGAAATGGCTTCAGGACAGGGCCTTGCGCCGCCGCCCGGACAGGTCGGCGCGACAGCCAGCAAATTATGCGGCCCGTCTTCCATTTTTCCCGGCGGATTGACCGGCGTGCCGTCGGGCCGGTAGGCGAGCGAGAAATCGCCCATTTCCAGCATGAACTCGCGGTAAGGTTTTTCGCCGTTACCCGGCTCGATGATCGCCTGCCAGCTGGTCGGGCCGCCGTCGCTTCTGCCGCCCAGCACCGCGCCGGTTTCATTATGTTTCCATATCGAACCCGCCGGTTCGACAACTAGGCCGGCATAAAGCCCTGGATGTTGGTGGGTTGACGGGCCGAAGTGGTCATGGGTGAATACCGTGCGCAGCGTCCGGTCTTCGCCGACGTTGTTCGTCACATCATCGGCGTACCAACGCTGCACCGTGGTTTGCACGCAGGTTCCATTGCCTTTTTCAAACCCGGCCAACGTGCAGACGGCCGGTTTGGCGGCATCCGGGTTCTCAGGATCCTGCCACTCGCCTGCGGACTCGTTCAGCGCAACCAGTCGCTCGTGGATTTCTTCAGGACTAAAGGTGCCGTCTTCGTAGTTCCAGCCGTTGCCGGAGCCGTCGGACGAGGTCACATCGAACTTAACCAGGTGAATATGCTGGCCGATAATATCGGTCGGCGTCTCGACCTGGAAAGCGTCCTTTTTGTACACATTGGGAACCAGGTTGGTGTGTTCGAAGGTGATGCACTCGCCGCTGTTGGCTCTGAAGAACAGCGGTTCCGGGGGCCTGATTCTATCGATCGTAGCCGCCACATCGTCCCGTAAGGTCAGGATGCGCTGCTGCGGAAAATGCCAGCCCGCCTTGTTCATTTTGACATCCAGCTGGATAGCCGCCGCATGATAAAAGCGATCCTTGCCGGTAACCGGCTGCTGGGCATCGTCAATGCACGGGTCGGCATAGGGCGCTCCGGCAACGGCAGGCAGGCCGTTGACCTTGAACGTGCCGGTGCCGCCATCCGGTTTCGGCGTGGCGTAATAACTTGGCCCCGGCGTAGTTCCGTCACCGCCATGAAATATCATCGCCTGCCTTTCCCACGGCGTTCCTGCCTCCGGCAGTTTCTTCGCGGCCAGCGTGTTCAGTATTTTGTTGAAGTTATCCCGTTCCTGGTAGCCGGTTGCGGTGCCGCCGGTGACTACATGCCGGGGCAGGCCGCCATCGACAATAGTGTCCATCGGCGGATGCGGCGGACGGTGTCCGGCAATGCCCGGAATGAAAAACGGATAGCCTGGATTGCCCGTCGCCACATCCGGCAATTTGACCTGCCCGGTCGGCGCGCCATTTTTGTATTCAATCTCCGCCTTGGCGCCGGGCAGCGGCGCCATTGCCATCGCCGGCATCGGCACTAACGCCGGGATCGGCGTTCCCGCCTTAATCTCATTATCCGGCAATGCCCTGGAACCTTGCACCGGCCTTCCGTCTTTGTCTAACACGGTGCCGGTTTCCAGCACGTCATGCACCCGCCACAATTCCCACATGCCCTGGGCAAAATGGGTGTAAAAATGGCAATGGAATATCGAATCGCCGACCGTCCGGTTGCGGTTACCGCTGCCGTGATGGGCAACCTCATAGGTATAACCGCTGCCCGGCCCGATGCTCTGGCTGTCCAAATACGCGGAGTTGTCATTATCGGGGCTATGCAGCCATTGGTGGGCGTGCAGGTGGAAGATGTGATGTTCCTTGGGGCCTGCGTGCAGGTTCCTGAATTTCACCCGGTCATTGATGTAGCTGTGGTGGACATTGGACGGATCGTCGGGATAGTAGGCTTTGGTCGCGAACTGGGGATTGTCGACCACGCCCAGGCCATTGGCGTTAACGCCTGCCGGTATGTCCACCACCATCGCCGGGTCGCCCAGCACCCAGGAGGTTAAAAAGAATTCTTCATATTTGCACTCGACGCAATCTTTCATCGGGCCGAGTTTCAGCCGGTTGGCGATGATTTCCGAGCCGATGCCGCCGGCTCCGTAATTGATCGCAAAGCCGTCCCTGACGCCGTGCAGGGTGTGGATAAAAGCCGGGTCGTTATACCAAGCGGGGAATGCCTGCACCGCCTTGATTTCGTCGTGAAAAATCACGGTGAATTCGCGGAACGGGTCGGTGCGGCCGGGATAGACCGCGTTGTTGGGTTCCTGCTTGGCTTCGAATGCCCCCAAACCGGTTCCGGTGATGATCGCGTTAAGGTCGGAATGGGCGATCTTGCCGCCATCCAGCATATTCAGTATCGGCGTTCCGGCAAAAGGATGGGGTGCGGTGCCCTCGATCTTCCAGGTGTAGGGCGGTATTTCGCTGTTAAAGGCCTCGGTTATCGTCACCCTGGCCGAGCCATCGGGAAAAACCTCTTCGATACGCGCCCTGCCTTGCTCCCCGATCAGGGTTTTACCGGCATCGTCGCCGATAAAGCCGATATTGCCGGCCAGGGTGGTCATGGCTGCCTTGGTTACGCCGTCCGGATTGGCGGTTAGAGTGAGCTGCTCGGGCGGTTTTCGGGTTTCAACGGCCGGATAAACGGCCTCGTAATCGATGACCGGGTAATATTTTCCGTCCGACCCGGTAGACCCCGTTGCGGCCAACGCCAAATCCTGTTCCGCAACCTGGCTGCGGTACCACTGGGCGCCCTTGTTTTCTACATTGACCGCGCCGAACAAGCCATGCGCCAGCGAGCCGCCATTGCCCTCGCCGCCTGTAGACGCGGCCGTACTGTAAGCGAAATAGGTACCCTCTTTTTGCGCGTAGAAGGTGTAGGTCTTGGTGTCTCCCGGACTTGCCAGGCTGTTGGTATTATTCGCTACGTTCGAGCCATCCGATTCGATGCCTTGCGCCTGCATGCCGATCACATGGAATGATGCGGTGCGTGTGCCTGGGCCGTCGTCATTCTTAGCCGCCGTCGCGTTGGGATTGGGGTCGCTGGGGGCGATAGGGTTCAGTAAGGAACCTGTCAAGGCCGGGCTTAGCCAATTGGTGAAGTTGACGGTTAAACAGTCGCCTTCGTTAACGCGCAGCACCAGAGGCCTGGGCCGCTTGCCGGGCCGCAACATCGCATTGCCGGGGGATGGCGCCGTTCCGGTTATCGCTACGACATCGCGCTTCAACGCATAAATCATCCCCGCAGGGTTCATCGCGCCGAGCCGGTTGTAATAAAGAACCTGGTCCAGTGCAACCACATCGGCGGTTATGCAGGCCTGAGCCGGATTGCTTAGCGCCGGCATCAGCATTAATAGACACGACTTGGCCAGCGATCCGGCCTTAACGTTAAACGGTGATGTCATGATTCCCCTCCTTGATCCGTCTAAGCAAGTTATGGCTGTTTCTTGCTTGGATCATGCGTTGTTGGTTCCCGTCTCAGCATTATGAAAATGCATTTTTACGAGGTGAATCAACTCTACAACTTAGGACGGCAATAAAAAATCGGGTAAAACCCTGAACCTCACTGCCGTAGCACCTAAGGGAGTAAAGGCAGTCATTTAACTGATGTTACGCAGTTAGTCGAGTTTCGACCGCTTTAACATTAAGGAGTCGCTAACGCGACACTTGATTGAATCGGGTTCTCGCACCCGAAGGCGAGTTACTTTCTTTTGCTTCGCCAAAAGAAAGTAACCAAAGAAAAGGCGACCCGGTTGCCGCTTGCATCCTGCGCTCCTCGCTTTTATCGAGGGTCAGCAGAAGGGGCTCCTACCCCTCTGCTGACGCGCAGCATCCCTGCTGCGCCCCTAACGGGCTTTTCTCGATAAAAGCTCCGGTGCTCGGCGCGGCAAACGGGAAAAATACATCCGTGCGTAACATCAGTCATTTAACCTTGACGCTGCGACATTCTGACACGCGGCAATTTGCCACATTCCATCATCTACGTATTTTTACTAAGATATATGCAACTCTTGAGATGCAAACTTCCTCCTAGGAATTCAGAGTTTTATATCCTTCTCTAATGCGGCCTAATCAGCCGCATTTTTTTTGCCTGTCGATTAAGCGGAGCGGAAACTTTGCCTGAAATAAAGCGCCACCTTGACCAAGCCGATCAATACCGGGACCTCGACCAAAGGGCCGATGACTGCGGCAAAGGCTTGCCCTGATTGCAGCCCGAACACCGCGACAGCCACCGCGATGGCCAACTCGAAATTATTGCCTGCCGCAGTAAACGACAGCGTAGCGCTAACGGGATACCCTGCCCCGGCCTTCGCCGACATATAAAAGGTGACCAGAAACATGATCAAAAAGTAGATGACCAGCGGTACAGCAATGCGCGCCACATCCATCGGCAGCTGCACAATAAATTCGCCTTTCAGGGAGAACATGACCAAGATCGTGAACAGCAGCGCAATCAGCGTAATCGGGCTGATTTTGGGCATGAACGTTTCCTCATACCACTGCAAACCCTTGTGCCGGACCAGGAAAAATCGCGTGAACATGCCGCCGAAAAACGGGATACCCAAATAGATCAACACGCTTTCGGCGACTTGAATCATGGTAACCTGAATTTCAGGGCCGGAAGCTATGCCCAGCCAATCCGGCAGGACGGTGACGAAAACATACGCATAAACGGAAAAAAACAGCATCTGGAAGATGGAATTGAACGCCACCAAGCCT
>JBAQYH010000199.1:0-7792 GCA_049299935.1 Methylobacter sp.
GCTCTGGGTTCCGCGCAAACATAACCTGCGGATACCGATACCGATTTTATGCCCAGGCTCCGGCAGGCCATGGCGGTATCAATCGCATATTCATGGAAAACCACCGGATCGTTATAGGTATAAGCGACGCTGTGACAGCCGCGCTCCCGAGCCGTCTGCGCAATCGCGTCGGGAGACGCCTTGCTCATCAAAGTGTCCATTTCCCTGGATTTGCTGATGTCCCAGTTCTGGCAAAAGTTGCAGGCCAGATTACAACCGGCGGTGCCGAAAGAAAATACCGAGGTGCCGGGTAAAAAATGGTTCAGCGGTTTCTTTTCGATAGGATCAATCGCAAAGCCGCTGGAGCGGCCGTAACTGGTCATCACAATCTGGTCGTCCAGGTTCTGCCTGACAAAGCACAGGCCGCGCTGGCCTTTGTGCATCTTGCAAAATCGGGGACAAAGATCGCATTGCACGCGGCCATCGTCCAGGACATGCCAGTAACGGGTTTTTACGGTATCGTTGGTAACAAATTCAGTCATGATTATTCTCCCGGTTCCGCTGATTAATCGCCGTTATACTCAAAGCTGTGGGTATTACTTGTTTCCGCTTTCTAGCATGACGCATCAACGGGATAAAATAAATGATTTTCGTAGGCTTAAGTAATGATACGTATGGTTGTCAAAGCGTTTTATTTCTATCATTCCCACTGATAATGGCGTCTGTTTCCTCGGGGAAACGCTTTTGGCTGTTGAATGTTTGTCAATAACCCGTAACAATTAAGTGTTACCATCATGTGAACTGAAACACCGAAACCGTCACCGGAATTTTCCGGTAACTGCTACCCTGCTCCATGCCGTTGCTTGGATTACACACAGGACAAGCTAATGAATAGACAACCCGCCGTAGCAGGTTCTTTTTATCCTGCAAATCCAGAGCAACTCCATCTGATGCTGGATCAGTTTTTGAATGATGCCGCAACAGCTGAAAAAGTTCCCAAAGCCATCATCGTGCCTCACGCCGGCTATATTTATTCCGGCCCGATCGCTGCAAGCGCTTATGCACGATTAAAAAAAGCCCATGACCGGATAACCCGCGTGGTGCTTATCGGCCCGTCCCACCGCGTAGCTTTCAGGGGCCTGGCCGTGAGTAGAGCCCAGACATTCACCACGCCTTTGGGCGACATCCTTGTCGACCAAACGGCCGTGCAGGCTATAGTCCAGCTGCCTTTTGTCGAATACATCGAGCAGGCGCACACCTATGAGCACAGCCTGGAAGTGCATCTGCCTTTTTTACAGGAAATGCTGGATCACTTTGAAATTGTGCCCATTGTTGCCGGCGACGCGTCGCCGGAGCAAGTCAGCCAAGTCCTTGATGCGCTGTGGGGCGGCGATGAAACGCTGATCGTAGTCAGCTCCGACTTGAGCCATTATCATGATTATGCAACCGCTCAGCAGATGGATAAATCAACCAGCCGAACGATAGAACAACTGCAATATGAGCAGCTCGCCTCCGAATCCGCCTGCGGAAAAGTGCCCGTCAGCGGACTGTTAAAACTGGCGCGGGAAAAGTCGCTGTCGATTACCACCATTGACCTTCGCAACTCCGGCGACACCGCTGGAGATAAAGCCCGTGTAGTCGGCTACGGCGCTTATGTCATTGAATAAGGCGAATCGGCAATGCCTATTGAATTTGGCGAAAAAATCCATCCAGCACGTTTTACAAACAGGCCGGCCGATAAAAATCAACTTGGACGATTATCCGGCAGAATTAAAGATACCGCGCGCCACTTTTGTGACCTTGCAGATAAACCATCAATTGCGCGGCTGCATCGGCATGCTGGAAGCGGTCAGGCCGCTGGCCGAAGATATTGCGGAAAATGCATTTTCCGCCGCCTTTAAAGATCCGCGCTTCCCGCCGCTGGAGGCCTCTGAACTAGACAATCTGGAAATACATTTGTCGATACTCACGCCTGCTGAGCCGGTACTGTTTAGCTCCGAACAGGATTTAATATCCCAACTTCAGCCCGGCATTGACGGTTTAATATTGGAAGAACCGGACATTTACAAGCGCGGACAGCTGCCGCCGAGAATAGACGGTTTAACATTGGAAAAAGGCCGCCGGCGCGGAACCTTTCTGCCCTCGGTATGGGAACAGCTGCCGGAACCTGAACAATTCCTGCAGCATCTAAAACTAAAGGCAGGATTACCACCTGACTATTGGTCTGAAAATATCAAAATTTACCGTTATCACACCGAAATAATAGACTGAACCAGTCTGCCGCCGACATCAGTCCCTGAATAGACATCAGGGACTGAAAAAACCGCATCTGCCTTGCCAATTAGCTGTCAAGGTCAATACAGTGTAAATAACTCCTCCGGTTAAAGAGCAGCACTACCATTAATGTGAATTGAACAATGACGTTAAATATCCATGCTATGTTTTTCATGATGATTTCCTCACAGCCAATTTATTAAATTTACTTGTGCGCCAGTCGTATCAACATTATTGATCTAACATTCTTGGTTTAGTTATCGACTATTCGCCTTATTTTAAAAGCGAAATATTAAACCACTTCCCAATCGGTAACCCCCACTAACGCCATCATTTTGTATTTGCTAAAAAGGCGTTGATTTTGCACATTTGCCGGGTTATGTCTGTACTCTCGGCACACCACTACGCTGCTTCCGCATTGCCCTACCTCCTGCATCCATACAGTCGTCAAAAATCAGGTTGGCATTTTACGCATATGTAGGTTATGGCTTACAACACTTTCAATCAATAAGCGCGATTACCTATCCGCTGAACTCGCTGTTGTTCAGAATGTCTTACATCGCCAAACGCCAAAATTTCAGGTATTTTTTTAATTCCAAGTAACCTTGTTAAGGTTAAGGCATAAAAAATGCCATTTATTTAATTGCCTTATTTTACGGTGCGTTATGCTTATACCGCTATTTTCCGCGATTTGATCTCAGAAGAATTTGGCTCTTTTTTAAGAAATGGGCATTATTTTGCCGGCGCATAAAAAATGGCGCAGGCGGTTTGCCGTCATCCGTCTCACAATAACCCATGCTCGGCAAAAGAATACGGCTGCCCGTCGCCGATAATAAAATGATCCAACACGCGTATGTCAAACAAGGCTAACGCCTGCTTAAGTTTCTCGGTGATATGTTTATCGGCTTGGCTGGGCTCGGAAATACCGGACGGATGGTTATGGGCAAAAATAACTGCCGCCGCATTATGGCGTAGCGCCTGCTTGGCGACTTCACGGGGATAAACGCTGGCTCCGTCTATGGTGCCTCTGAATAATTCGTCCAATTGTATGATCCGGTGCTGGTTATCCAGGAATAAGCAGGCAAACACCTCGTAGCTGTAACTGCGCAGTTGTGCGCTGAGATAAGAACGGGTTATTTCCGGGCTGGTTAGCGCATCGCCGCGCTGCAAGGCTTCTTTAAAATGCCGCCTAGCCATTTCCAGCACGGCCTGGAGCTGGGCATAAGTGGCCTCGCCCAAGCCTTTACCCTCGCAAAAACGTTGCTGGTCGGCGCCTAATAAGGCGTTTAGGGAGCCGAAGTCGGCGAGCAGTTCGCGCGCCAGGTCAACCGCTGATTTGCCGGGTGAGCCGGTACGAAGAAAAATAGCCAGCAGTTCCGCGTCGGTTAAAGCGGCTGAGCCGCGTTGCAGTAGTTTTTCTCTGGGCCGGTCTTCTGCCGACCAATCCTTAATGGACATAGGCTTCCCCCTATTCGATTGAAATTTAAGCATAGAAGAATTGCTTTAGACTTGCCATAATACCGTTTTTGTTCAAGCTTTGGGGTTTCTATTAACAAGCATATTTTATTGGCTGTCAGCGGCGGCATTGCGGCATACAAGTCGGCTGAATTGGTCAGGCTGCTGAGAAAACAAGGCGCAACCGTGCGCGTGGTGATGACCCGCTCAGCCATGCAGTTTGTCAGCCCGCTGACCTTTCAGGCGCTTTCCGGCCATCCGGTGCATAGCGAATTGCTTGATGCGGACCAGGAGCGCGCGATGGGGCATATCAATCTGGCGCGTTGGGCCGATGCATTAATCATTGCCCCCGCAACAGCCAATACCATTGCCAAATGCAGCCACGGCCTAGCCGACGACTTGTTATCGACGCTGTATCTGGCGGCAACCTGCCCTGTTTACATCGCCCCGGCCATGAATCAGGCCATGTGGCATAAGCCGGTCACCCAGGAAAACATCCGTAAACTCAAAAGCCACGGCGTCACCCTGATCGGCCCCGAACAGGGCGACCAGGCTTGCGGCGAAACCGGCTTCGGCAGGATGTCCGAACCCGTGGAAATTTGCCGCCGTTTAATGGCTGAACCGGCCACCCAATATTTAAGCGGGCTTAAGGTTTTAATCAGCGCCGGGCCGACCCGCGAACCATTGGACCCTGTCCGCTACATCACCAATCGCAGTTCCGGAAAAATGGGCTATGCGCTGGCCAATGCCGCATTGAAAGCGGGCGCCCAAGTCACGCTGGTCAGCGGCCCGGTGTCGCTGTCAGCACCGGTTAATGCCGACCTGGTCAGCGTAGAAACTGCGGCGCAAATGTATGCGGCGGTTATCGCCAAAGCCCCGGAACATGATATTTACATCGGTGCGGCGGCTGTTGCAGATTACAGCCCTGCCCTGATCGAAAACGAAAAAATAAAAAAACAGGCCGAACAAACCACGCTGACCTTGCAAAAAACCAGGGATATTCTGGCGGCAGTTGCCGGGCTCCCTAACCGCCCGTTCACGGTCGGCTTTGCCGCAGAAACCCACGACCTTGAACAATATGCCCTGGACAAACTGGCACGAAAAAACCTGGATATGATTGCGGCAAACTGGGTCGGGCGCGACCAAGGCGGCTTTGACAGCGACCAAAACGCATTGCAGGTGTTCTGGAAAGACGGCCAAAAAACCCTGACAATGACTGACAAAAATCAGTTGGCCGAGCAACTCATCAGCTTAATCTCAGAGAGAATGGAATATGAAAGGAACAACAAGAATACAGCTTAAAATCCTGGACGGCCGCTTAGGCAAAGACATTCCGTTGCCTGAATATGCGACATCAGGTTCGGCGGGTCTGGATTTGCGCGCCTGCCTGGACGAGCCGGTCGAGTTAAAACCGGGAGAGACCGTGTTAATTCCAACCGGCCTGGCTATCCATATCGATGATCACCAGTTAGCCGCCGTGTTATTGCCCAGATCGGGCCTCGGACACAAACACGGCATCGTTTTGGGCAATCTGGTCGGCCTGATCGATTCGGACTATCAGGGACAGGTTTTTGTCTCCTGCTGGAACCGGGGAAACACCGCTTTTACCATTAATATCGGAGAGCGCATCGCGCAAATGGTTTTTGTGCCGGTGGTGCAGGTGGAATTCGAACAAGTCGCCGAATTTGATCAAAGCTTGCGCGGTTCCGGCGGTTTCGGCCATACAGGCCGTCATTAAACTGCATTTCATAAGGTAAGAGGCATAAACATGGTACGACTATTTTCTTTACTGTCCGCGCTTGCTGTTTTAATGATCCTGACTGCCGGCGCGGGCGTTTACTGGATCAGTGCGGCCCAAATCGCACAAGCTAAGCACGACTCAACAGAGGCTGTTGCGAAAAGCGTCGCATTAGGCATCACTGCGCAGGTAAACCTGCTGACCGACGAGCTGGAAAAAATGGCGCAGGATCCCGAGGTGTTGGCTGCGGTTACCAGTGCAGACACGGCCCACACACACATGGTGGCCGCCAAACTTGAACAACATTTGCCCGGCATCCTGAAAGTCAGGCTGTTACTGCCCGGCGTCAGTGAGCTTGACGACAAAAGCGTACCCAAAATGGGTTACGCCGACCTGGACATGGTGCGGGAAACATTTACCAAAAACCAACTTCCGGCAATACAAGGCGATAACGGGCCTGACCGGCATCTGGCGATAACGCGCAGGATTATGCAAAACAATCAGGCGGTGGGCGTTATCCTGGCCAGCTTCAACTACGACTTTCTTGGCAAAACCGTACAGGCGGCGGATCTAAAAGACGGACACCTTGAACTGAGACAAGCCACTCTGGCGTTAGGCGCTGCCGGCGTACCGGCCAGTGCGGAACCAAGCGATGATGCGCAAAAAATAATGGTCGCCGGCACCGGCTGGGAACTGCATTACCAGCATACCGCCAAAACAAACACCGCCGGACTGGCTCTCATTATCGGCATGATCGCCGTCCCTGCCTTGCTGGCGCTACTGGCTTTTTTTATCGGATACCGGAAGCTTTCAGGCATGCTGACGCAGGACCTGGGCAGTGTGCTGAAAGCCTGTAAAGATTTACTGACTAATAAATTACAGGGGACTTACCCCGTTAAGTTATCTGAAATGAGCACCCTTGTTTCAACGCTGGCCCAGTTTAAACGGGTTATAGATAATCAGGACAGCGATGTAGCCGGTGATGATAATGCCGCTAATTTCGAAACGAATGATTTCTTCGATGATTTTGACGACGGCATGAATACAGGCGGCAAGACAGCATGGCTGGGTGAGGCCAAACCGCACAAGGACCGCAAACCGGCCGCAATCGCAGCAGCACCAACCCGCGACGTAAATTTTAATAAACCGGCTGTCGAAACCTCTAAGCCGGAAATAATCGAAAAAACCGTGCCGGATTCCTTTGACATGCCCCTTTCCACGAAAAAAACAGCCGACCCCGGCATTATTTTCAGGGCCTATGACATCCGGGGCATCGTCGGCAAGACCCTGACCAAGGAGGTGGTTTACGACATTGGCCGTGCGCTGGGCACACAGGCCAAAGAGCAGGGTTGTAAAAAAATCGTGGTCGGCCGGGATGGAAGAACTTCCAGCCCTGCCCTCGCAGAATCTTTGACCAATGGCATTATTGCAACCGGGCTCAATGTGCTGGATATAGGCATGGTGCCTACGCCGGTGCTTTATTTTGTCGCAAAACACACCGAAGGGCGTTCCGGCGTGATGGTTACCGGCAGCCATAACCCCGCCGATTATAACGGCCTGAAAATGGTCATCAACGGCGAAACCCTGTCCGGCGAAAGAATCCGGCAACTTAAAACCTGCATGGATAACCAGGCCTATGCCGCCGGCGAATCCGGCAGCATCGAACAGAACAGCCAATTCAGCAATGAATACATCGGTCTTATTTCCGAGGATATTCATATCGCCAAACCCATGACCGTGGTACTGGACTGCGGCAACGGCGTCGCCGGCGAACTGGGGCCGAAGCTGCTGAAAACGTTGGGCTGCGAGGTCATGGAGCTGTTTTGCGACATCGACGGCAGCTTCCCCAACCATCATCCCGATCCCAGCAATCCTAAAAACCTGCACGAATTGATTGCCACGGTCAAACATTACAAGGCCGACATCGGCATCGCTTTTGACGGCGACGGCGACCGCTTGGGCGTGGTCGATTCAAACGGCAAAATCATCTGGCCGGACCGGCAAATGATGCTGTTCGCCAAGGATGTGCTGGCGGGCAAACCCGGATCGGAAATCATTTACGACGTAAAATGCTCCCGCCACTTGGCTGACCAGATCACCAAATACGGCGGCAGGCCGACCCTATGGAAAACCGGGCACTCATTGATGAAAGCCAAGCTGAAAGAAACCGGCGCCAAGCTGGCTGGCGAAATGAGCGGACATATCTTCTTTAATGACCGCTGGTTCGGTTTTGACGATGCCTTGTATTCAGCCGCGCGCCTGATCGAAGTGCTTTCCCAGGACACGCGCGCCAGCGCCGAAGTGTTTGCCGATTTTCCCGACAGCATCAACACGCCGGAACTGAAT
>JBAQYH010000200.1:0-1931 GCA_049299935.1 Methylobacter sp.
GCAAATCGGGTCAGCTTTGGGTAACGCTAGCCGCCAAGCGGTCAGTCAAATGGTGCTGCAACCCTTTGTGAATTACAACCTGTCCGATGGCTGGTATGTAGTTTCCGATATGGATATGATCGCCAACTGGAATCACGATAACAGTCAACGGTGGACCGTGCCGGTTGGCGGCGGTGTCGGTAAATTATTTACAATCGGCGAAAACGCTATCAATATCCGACTGGAAGGCTATTATAATCCGGTCAGGCCGGACCAGAGCGCGGAATGGTCGGCCAACTTTACCTTGCAATTTCTGTTTGCGGACTAATATCTTGCATGCCTCGGAATCATTTCAGGGCGTGCCTCATATTTCATCGCGGGCATGGCCCGCTCCTACTTAACGACTAATTTTGATACAGCCCCCGTATCGCTCAACTTCCACCTTTTACCCTTGTTTTCAAGTGTTCCGCAAGACGTTTCATCGACGAAGAAGCATCATCAACCGAAAGATGGACGTTAATAATGCTCGGCATGGTTTGGTTGTTCAACGCATTAATAAGCGCCGTTTCAAACGATTCTTCGGTAGTGGCATCGTACCCGGTTAAAGGGCCGAAGACTTCTCCCAGCCGGTCGAAACGCCAACTGCCAATATCGTTGAAAGGACCTTCAAGGATGCCGCGTTCGGTGCTGTAACCGCTGTTGTTAAAAACCACCACAATCGGATTCAGGCCAAGGTAGGCGTGTGTTGAAAGCTCGGTGCCGGTCATTTGAAAAGCACCGTCGCCAACCAAAACCAATGCACGATGATCAGGACGGGCAACTTGCGCGCCGAGCGCAGCAGGCACGGCAAAACCCATCGTGGCATAAAAACCGGAGGCCAGAAATTCGCTCTGCTCGTGTACCTGCAAATCGATAGCCGCAAAAAGGCAATCGCCGACATCGCAAACCACGATCATCTCATCGCTGAGCGCCTGATTGAGCCGTTCGATCAAGCGGGCTATCGTTATCGGCCGGTTCATTTCAGGAAACTCGCTGGATTTCAATGCTACAGGCTTCGATGGATAAGCTTCGCTGCAAGTTTTAACCGAACCCATCAATTTTCCTAAAAAGTCGGCCAACGCGACGCGGGGATAACGATGAGCGCTGATCACAACCTCATTCATAGAGGCGCGGATCATCGAATGAGGATCCAGTTTTGCCGTATAAATGCCGGTATCGATGTCGTTCAACGTCACGCCCAGCATTAACAGCAAGTCGGATTGCTCGACCGTATATCGCGCATTCTCCGAACTCATCGCGCCTTGATAGATACCGAAATAAGCCGGATGCCGCTCGGCAATAACCGACTTACCGGTTAGTGTGGCTACGACCGGTAACTTGGTCTTTTCGACAAACTCGACCAAAGTCTCTTGGAGCCTGCGCCGATGCAACTCAATACCGGCTATGATCATCGGCGAAACCGACTTAGCCATCAGCTCGATAGTTTCAGCGACCGCTTCGGATAATGCGGTCTCATCGCTGGAAAACTCTTCCATCGACTGCTCCGGCATCGGATAGCCTTCAACCATGACCATGTCGCGGGGAATTTCGATGTAAACCGGCTTACAGAACCGGCGAGCCGCCGTAATGGCATGATCGATCTGACGGAAAGCAATCACAGGATCATTCAGCACCACGGATACGCAAGTAATGCGTTCGAAAATTTCGCGTTGGAAAGTGAACGGGCCGAACCGATGATGAATCAAGGGATCGTCTCGTTGTTCACGCACCCCGGGACCACCGCTGATGACAACCACCGGCGAAGATTCCGCATAGGCGCCGGCTACCGCATTGACCGTATTAAGAGCACCGACGCCGTAAGTCACCGCCAGCGCTCCCATTCCCAAACAACGCGCATAGCCGTCGGCGGCAAAGGCCGCGGTATCTTCCCGCGTAGTGCCGATGTGCTGGAC
>JBAQYH010000201.1:0-4639 GCA_049299935.1 Methylobacter sp.
AGCTTTAAGTCAACAAACATTGAGATTCAAAAAACTCACTCAACATCCTGAAACCAATAGAAGTATTGGTTTTTAATTTCCCATTCAGCTTCAAGCCAGTCTTCCATTTCATGCCCTCCAACAAACCCCCTTTTTTCTGATTTACCATAAGCCCGTTCTGTTACCATTTTTTTATATCTGTCCTCGTCAAAAACGTCCGGATTTGATTTTTGCATTGCATTAAAATCGCTCACAACCTCACCCCTGCACTTTCCGAAGGAACAACCTACGTCTTGCATTCTATGTACAAAGGGATAGCGGAACAATCCGTACAAATACGTAACTAATCTAACATGAATAATTAGCCGATATAGTTCGTATGAATACCTACTCGTCAATATTCCCGGAACTTCAAGCGCTCGCGAGCGCTGTTCAAAACCGGGAAAAATCACTCACTTCGTCAACTTTTGAAAAATAGTCGACCAAGGCAATACCGGAGAACCGTATAAATAACCTGCCCTTCATCGCAACCTAAATCCATTAGCCGGTTTTGCTGGGCTCTCGACTCGATCCCCATCGCAATAACCTGTAAATGCAGGCCATGGCCTAGGGCTATCATCGCGCGGGCAATGTCCTCATCATCCGCGTTATTCAACACGTCAACCACAAATGAATTATTAATTTTCAATTTCTTGACGGGAATACGTTTTAAGTTATTAAACGAAAAACAGCCCACACCGAAATCATCGACGGTCAAATCTATTCCTGACGCAACCAACTGATTGAGCGCCTTTATGAATTGCTCGGAATTATCCATAAAACCGCCGCCGGTCAGTTCCAGCTCAAGATAAGACGGATCAAGCCCGCTTAAATGTAATATCCGCTCAACCGTCGCAACAAAATCGGAGCGTAAAAACTGAAGCGCGGAAACATTGACGACCATTTTATTGATCTGCAAGCCCTCATCCAGCCAGCGGCGCATCTGCATGCAAGCGTTTTGCAACACCCATTCGCCGAGCGCCACAATAAACCCGCATTCCTCGGCTATCGGTATAAACTGCTTGGGCGACATCAATCCCAGCTGCGGATGCATCCACCGCACCAGGGATTCAACGCCCACCAGTTTTCCGGTTTTAAGGCAAACCTGCGGCTGGTAATACAAAATCAATTCATGCCGCTCTAAAGACTGGCGTAACGCACGTTCCAACGACATTTTCTCGAAAGCTTCCGAGGTTAACTCCAGGCTGTAATATTGGAAGTTGTTCCGCCCTTCCTTCTTGGCGCGATACATAGCCGCATCGGCATTCCTGATTAACGTATCCGTATCGTGTCCATCCTGGGGAAACAGGCTTATGCCGACACTGGTCGATATTTTTAGCCGGTATCCTTTGATATAAACCGGGGCGTTGAAGGTATCGATCAGCTTTTGCGCGAGCTTGGCGGGGTTTTTAGCATCGGGAATATTTTCCATAAACACCACAAACTCATCGCCGGCATACCGCGAAACGGTGTCTTCTTTCCTGACCAGGTTTTTTATGCGTTTTGCCGCCTCCCTTAACAAACCATCGCCGACCGCATGGCCGTAGGTATCATTAATGCCTTTAAAGCGGTCAAGATCGAGAAATAAGACGGCCGCCTGCGAGCCTTCCCGTAGCGCGTTTTGCAATGAATGATCGATCCGGTCCTTCAGTAACAGCCGGTTCGGCAATTTAGTCAACGGGTCATGGTAGGCCAAAAAACCCAGATGATCCTGAGCCTTCTTAAAGTGCGTTATATCCATAAACACATGGACATAGTGAGCTATCTCGCCGCTTGAATCCTTGACCTCGCTAACGGTAGTCCACGAAGGAAAGTCCATACTGCTTTTATGACGGCGCCATATCTCGCCCTGCCAGCTATTTAAATACCCGGTATAAATATTTAATTCTTCATCATTCTTTACGATATTTTTCTTTCCGTGCAAAAAATCGGCGCTCTTCCCGTAAACATCCTGATGGGTAAAGCCGGTTATTGCTGTAAACGCCTCATTAATCGAAATTATCTTTTTTTCTTTATCGGTAACAAATATGCCCTCCCCTATATTATTAAAAATTACCGATGCCATACTCAGCTTGCCTTCGGATTGCTTTTGCCGGGTAATATCCGTCAATGTCATTAATACCTGGTAAGGCTGATGCTCGCCCAGCCTGAATTCAGGCACTGAATTCACGGAAACCCAAATATAGCTTTGCCGCCCGGAATTAAACAGTCCCATAACGACACCTTCCACAGGCTGTCCGGTGCTCAATGCCACCATTGAAGGCTGTTGTTCTTCCGGAAAAACCGAACCGTCTTCCTTGATAACTTTAAAGCAGGAGTCGGCAAACTTACGTCCTATAATGATGTCCCGAGGCAAGCCGAGCAGTTGCTCAGCCGCATGATTGACCGCCATCACGATACCCGTCGCATCCAGATAAATAACGCTTTGGTCAATGTTTTCGAATAAATTGCGGTATTTGGCTTCGCTAATCCGCAAGGTATCGATAGCCAGCCTGTGAGGCGACAATTGCGGCATCATAAAAAAAAACGAACCAAATCTGTCAAGATCTTCCTTAAGTTTCTCGAACATTGCATTTCTACTCCTTGGATAACAAAAATATCCGATATTTGATTGGGTACTTTCTACTAAACAAGAGATCTTTTTAGGAAGAACTCAGAGTAGCTCGCAATAAAAAATAACCGTAGAACAGACGCCGAAAACCGGGGTATTGCAAAGCGGTTTTTTACAGGAACTACAGCCCACCTGAGCTGCCTACTGCCCAAGCTTTCCTTTTAATCCGCTCTCGCCAAAACCCCTTGCGCTTTCAGCGAAAAAATCTGAAAACCTTATCCTCAGCATGCGCATTTTTCTTTGATTTCGTTTTTACCTCTTTGTAATATTCAACTTCCTTATTCATAAACTGCTTTTCCTTTAGCTCAATTTCAATACCGGAAATTTTATGCCGCCAATTTATATCCAACGGTTGCCCATCATCCTCATTAGTTGCCATATCGCTCTCCAGACTTTCTAACACCGGTCTCATAAAAACTGACTAAACGGGTAACCCCTGCAATTTCAGTCCCTGTCCGATAAAATGTAATCACCTTAAAATAAGCTGACAACAGTCGTAGGCATGCATAAATACTCACCTACAGACCCTCCGATCAATTTACGGCTAAAGCTTATAGCAAAGAAAACAACTTCAAAATTCGTACGCATACCTAAGTGATTTTACCTATGTATTTCCACTAATTAATGCCGTACATTATGTGAGCGCTCTAAAAAACAGGTAGGTTGTATGAGTCTTTTTGCAAAAAACCTTCATTGCTGACAGATATACCAAACCGAAAAAATTGGACTTCATCGGCAGAACAAAAAAACAAAAGATTGCCCTCTGTATAAAACCTGACATAGTACTGAAAGAACCAAACGAGGTACGGTAACGATACTGTGGGAAAATGGCGTGTTTATTCGTTAGAAGCGCCTATTTCGCCAAGCTGCAAAAACGGATATAAGTTATGAGCAAATCACCTAATGGTCACCTGAGTACTGAAAGCCTTGACAACAAAGCAGAAGCCTTGTTGGAGAAGCACCGTGAAACCATCCGGCAACAGGCTGAAGTCTTGCTCTCTCACGTCGGCGTCGACATTGCCCGAATGTCCGCTGACGATATTCAAAAACTGCTGCTTGAATTCCAGGTTTACCAGATAGAACTAAAAATGCAGAACGAGGAATTAAACAGGGCGCATCAGGAACTGACGGTATCCCGCGATAACTACGCACAACTTTATGATTCATCGCCTGTCGGTTACCTGACGCTCAATGAAAGCGGGATCATCCAAAAAGCCAATATTGCGGCCGCAGCGCTACTGGGTTGTCCGAAAGAAACGCTTATCAACAAACGGCTCGGGGAATTTATTCACTCTTCCGATCAAGATAACTATTACCTGTTTATCCGTAATCTTTTAGCAAAAAAAACCGATCAAGTCCTTAACACAAAAATCAGGGAGGCGAGCGGCTCGCCCACTCACCCAGAATGCCAGTACTTTCAACTTTGCACGACCTTCTCCTGCTTACCGCAACCCTACGATAAAAACCGCATATTATCTTATGTTGAATGCTGTGCACGCGTCGTTTGCAACGGAAACAACGAGTCACGGATATGCATGGCCATTCATGACGTAACCGAGCGTAAGCAAGCGCAAGAAACCATCGCCTGCCTTAATAAAAAACTGGAAGAAAAGATTCGCAGACAGACCAGCGAGCTGACTGTAACCAACCTGAATTTAATGAAAAAAGTTGAAGAACTCCGCCGCTCCAAGCACCAATTACTGGAACGTGAAGCCAAGCTCAACTCCATTTTCAATGCGTCGGTCGAAGGCATTATTACTATTGATATGTCCGACATGATCGTCTCTGCCAATGCCGCAGTAGAAACCATTTTCGGCTATAAACCGCAAGAGCTGATTGGTTGCGACATCAACAAACTCATGCCGTCGTCGCCAAGAGAAACGAATTATTTCAGCGTACCCCACGCAGAAAAATTTATCGGCCAGATTCGGGAGATTGAAGGCATGCACAAAAACGGTTCTGTGGTGCCGCTGGATCTGTCCATAGCGGAGTTTTCAATCGATAATGCCC
>JBAQYH010000202.1:0-2662 GCA_049299935.1 Methylobacter sp.
GGCGCGCCCTACAACAGCAGGAACAGCGGCGATGGAGGGAAACTTGTTTTCGCGAACCAATTGCCGTTTTTAAAATGAAGAAACGTATTCTTCTGATTAGCTTGATTCTGGTGCTGATGATACCTGTCGGCCTGCTCGGGTTGATGAACAGTGGAACCGGCAGCCGCTGGCTGTTGCAGACGATTTTCTCAAGCTTACCGATACAGGCTTCGGTTAAAACCATTGATGGCCGGATACTTGAACGTATTGTGCTCACTGATCTGTACTATAAAAGCGATACGGGAACGGTCGCCGTTAAAAAGCTGGTGTTCGTTTGGCAACCTTCCAAACTGTTCTCGGGCACTTTAAAAATCGTCGATATGACCATGGAAGGGGTCAACATCAGCCTGGCCGAAACAACACCGCCTGCGGAAGAAAAAGGTTTCGACTTTAATGCCGAACTACGGTTGCCGGTGCAGATCGCGCTTGAAAACCTGCTGTTGACGGATCTTACCTTTCAGCAAGGCGGGCAGATCCAACAGCTGGAAAAACTGCACTTATCGGCATTTACCGAATACGGCCGGCTTAATATCGTCTCGTTGGATGTTAATGCCAAACCGGCCACTGCGACAGCCAAAGGACACATGGGCTTGGGCAAGGGTTTTCCATTCAATTTGACTGCCGATTGGCAAGTTACAACAGCCGACTATGGCTCATGGCAGGCAACAACTTCGGTCAACGGCGACATACATCAACTGGCTTTCGACAATCGGTTGTCGTCGCCGTTCAAATCAGACTTGAAAGGCATCCTGGATAATTTACAGGATGCACCGCGTATCAACGCGCGCGGCGATTGGCGAGAGCTTAACTGGCCGCTTGGCGGCGGCAAGCCGCAAGTGAGCAGCGAACAAGGAACGCTTGAGTTGACCGGATTGCTCAGCGATTACCAAATTATATTAGACGCCCAGCTAACCCGGCCGACTTTGCCGAAAGCTCAGCTGGCGTTTAAAGGCAAAGGCGGCACGGATGCGTTGGCTATTGAAAAACTGGAACTCAACTCAACGGCGGGGGCATTCCAGGTCGGCGGCGATGTGTCCTGGAAAGACGCTACGGCTTTCGACCTTAGCGCAACCGGGCAAAATTTTAACCCTGCCATCCTGGTACCCGAGCTTCCCGGCAACCTGACTTTCAACACCCATCTCAAAGGCAAACTGGCTGGAGACGCGTTGCAGCTGGATGCCGAGATCAACAAACTGTCCGGTAAATTGCGCGGCTATCCGGTTAGCGCGGACGGCAAGCTAACCTTAGCCGACGAACAGCTCAAGGTCGACGCGCTGCGGATTGTTTCGGGGGCCAATAAAATTGCCGTTAACGGCACACTGGGACAGGAGCAAGCAGCACTTGTTGTCGCTATCGACGCCCCCGCGTTGGAGTCGTTATGGCCGAACCTTGGCGGCAGCCTGAAAGGAGACGGCCGGTTGCAAGGCGCATGGAAGAATCCTTCGGTAAAATTCCAGGCTGACGGCAAGCGTCTGCATTTTGCCGGAAACAGCGCCGAGCGCTTAGCTGTCAATATCGACTATCAAGCCGATCCCCAAAAAACATCCAACATCCAACTGTCCGCAAGCGCCATCAAAACCGGCACGCTTCAAATTGCAACACTGAGGGTCGATGGCCGTGGCAGCCTTGAGCAACACCGCTTTAAAGCCGACATCAATTCTTCTTACGGCGATCTGTCAACCGTGCTGACCGGCAGTTACAAGGCCGATGTGTGGCAAGGCGATTTTTCCAAACTGGATTTGAATACCCGTGATGCAGGCCAGTGGCAGCTTACGAATGATATGGCTATCCGCATAGCGCAAAGCCCCGCCGGAATGGATGTGGCGCTGGAAAAAACCTGCCTGGTTCAGCAAGCCGCCGCCCTTTGTGCGCAAGGACGTTATCCTGCCGACGGTGACTTCCGGTTCCTGGTTAATGCCACGGCCCTACCGATAAGCCTCATGCAAGTCTACCTACCCGAGCAAACAAAGTTAAAAGGCATCATCAATGCCGACGCGGACATGCAGCGGGAAAAGGGTTCGCTTAACGGCAATTTCCGGGTGGCGATGCCGGCTAACGCAAAGATACTGTTTCAGACTCAGCAAGGCCCGACTGAACTTACGTTGGGTTCATCGACAATATCGGGCACGCTGAAACAGACGATGATTTCAGCCGATGTCGATCTGGCTCTGACGGGTCAGGATTATTTGCGCGGCCGGTTGCAGCTGGATACCGAGCGGCAGAACCTATCCGGGCAGATAACGGCATCGGTGCTTAACTTTGCTATGTTGAATCCTTTTGTTCCGCAATTATCGAACATTAAAGGCAATCTAAAAGCGGACTTGGCATTACAAGGCAGCACCGACAAACCGCTGGTTAACGGAACGGTGCGTTTCACCGATGGATCTGCCGACCTTGCCGAGTTGGGATTGAAACTGAGCGACATCAGGCTCCAGGCTGTTTCATCTGCCGATAATGCCGAGCGTATCCAGCTAAGCGGTTATGCAAAATCGGGACAAGGTTTTGTCAAGCTCGATGGTTTTGCAAGCTTGCAAGGCACGGCAGACCTGACGCTGAACGGAACGGATTTTGAAGTCGCCAAATTACCGGACGCGCAAATAGCCGTTTCGCCGGAACTTAAAGT
>JBAQYH010000203.1:0-1668 GCA_049299935.1 Methylobacter sp.
TCTTCGTTCTGTCGTTGCGTCAGGGCTTCGAGGCGCTGTTTTTCGGCCTTCAGCAGCTTGCGTTCGAGCGCATCGCGTACCGTGAGCAGGATTTCGTCGTCATTCCACGGCTTGGAAATATAGCGATAGATTTCGCCGCGATTGATCGCGTCGATGGTGGAACTGATGTCGGCATAGCCCGTCAACAGGATGCGCGCCGTCTCCGGCGACCTCAGCCGCACCTGTTCCAGCACTTCGGCGCCGCCCATGCCGGGCATGCGCATGTCGCATACCACCACGTCCACCGGCTCTTGTTCCAGCACGGCCAACCCGGCGGCGCCGCTTTCGGCGGTCAGTATCCGGTAACCGTTCGGGCGGAACAGGCGCTTGAGCGAAGACAGGATATTGGCTTCGTCGTCGATAAACAACAGTGTCGGCGGATTATCCGGCAACGTGGAAGTAGTCATGGCTTTACTTGTTCTCCATGTTGGGTGACTCCCCAGCTTGAAATTTTATGCCTTGCACGGGAGAAATTGTCTGGATTGGATTGTCCCTAAATGGGATGCGATGCATACCCGACAGCCTAACGGCTTGGACACGAGAGGCACAAATTGCGCCGCGCAGGTCTTCACATGCAAGCAATTTGCAACGCGGTGAGTAGCGCCCGACGGGACAATCAAACAGGACGGTTTTCCCCGCGCAAGACATAGTTCCGGCTAGGCCGTCAGCAAATCGCAGGGCAGGCCGTGCCGCTCGGCGGCTGTGGCCATACCATTGTCGAAAGTCGCTAGGCGCGCTCCCATACGTTTGCAAACCGCCAAGTGCAGCGCGTCGCCGGCACGTAGCGGGGCTGCGGCGCGATCGCACAGTCCCGCCGCCGTGTCGAAGTCCTTGGACTCGACATCCAGCAGCCGCAGGCGCGTTGCGCTAAAGCATCGAAACATCGCCAAGATGTCGGCCTGTTCGGTTTCGGTAATCGTACCGGTGCGCACCTTGAGAGCCAGCGCCGATGAAAATTCGGTGGTAATCCAGCGCGAAGCCAGCAGGAATTCATCGCGGGTAGCAGTCAGGTAAGCCTTGGCGGCTTCGGTGCCCGCTTCCCGCACCAGCGCGGCGACAATCAACGAGGTGTCGAGGTAGCGCCGCATCAGTAGCGAGCCTCGTTACGCAGGTGATGCAGCAATTCGCCGGCATCGGGGCCAGCGTGCATGGGCTGGGCATCGACGAAGGCGAACAGTTCCGCCAAGTCGAATCCAGCGGGTGCTGCGGACGGCTCGGGCACGATGCGGGCAATAGCCAGCCCACGGCGGGTGATGACGATTTCCTCACCGGCCTCGACTTCCATCAACACGGTAGACAGGTGGGATCTGGCTGTGGCTACGGTAATGGTGCGCATGATACTTTCCTTTTTTAAGGTGATTTCCAGGAACAAATATACTACACTGGCCCCGGTTTTTCCATTATCCTGGCTCGGATATTGCATAAATTCGCGTGATGATCGCGTAGGATTTTGATTGATAGGGAAGTTTTGTGAAGGAGCTCCGTAGTTATTCATACGGACGACTGTCGCGCCATTGTACCGGCTTCAGCCGGTTTACAATGGCGGTGACGCCCTTCACGGGTGAGCAAAATCTTTCATATCAATCATAAAGACAAGCGAGGGCGCGCGTCAATTTATGCAATATCCGG
>JBAQYH010000204.1:0-4693 GCA_049299935.1 Methylobacter sp.
TAGTAATAGTGCTCATATTTCTCCGTGAAAGGCATAACGTCCCGCTTGAGCGCTATGTTTAGGCATGGGACTCATAAGGTTTGCGTCCAAGAATAAGCAGAGTGCGAATTGGGAGGCGGAAACCTCCGTCAGCATCCCGTGTAATTTCAAGCGCTGCCAACTCATTCTTAGGGGTGGATGCTAGCCGGTCTTGGATGGCGTGGAAGGCTTCGTCGCCAGAATTTCCTAGCTCACACCAACGCTTAACCGTCAAACCTCCGGGGATTTCCCAGCAGCGGTTTTCACATGCTTGCACTTCCAGCCCATTGGCCGCGAAAAGTTCCCGCCAATGCCTTGCTGTATATGAACGGACATGCGTCGGATCATGGAGCACTTCAATCTCGTGGTTGAGTGCATCAAGGACAGGGTTCTCATCACCTTCCATGTCGATAATTGCCACGTAGCCGCTAGGCTTTGCCAGACGGGCCATTTCTGACATAGCTTTGGGAAGGTCAGAAAAATGATGCGCGGCAAGACGACAAACAACCAAATCGAAAGATGCAGTAGCCAGCGGGATCGATTCGGCAAATGCTTCAACTGTTTCGACGGAAACGCCGCGCTGAGCGGCTAGGCGACGCACCTCTGCAAGCATGTTGGGCGCCGGGTCAACCGCGACAAGCCGCGAAGCGATTCCCGCGAATCCAAGGCCAGTATGTCCAGCGCCGCTGGCGATGTCACAAACCGAATTGACGTGCGGTAGGAGTGTATGTAGGTAGTCAAGAGTTGGGCTGCCTGAGTGAACTTCGCTTGTGGCATAGCCACTTGCAATGGAATTGAAACGCTTTGAGGAAGATGAATCCATATTTTTCTCTTTTTGCCTAACGTAGAGCTAACCGGGCGCGGCCCGGAAAGCTGGAAAAATAAAACCGCATTGTAATCGCGCTCCGGTTGAGCGCAATGTTAGGCCCAATGTGCGGATACAAAACCCATTCCTCGGTGTTGGGTAAACATGCGGCGCAATACGCTATCGCTATTGCGCCCTACGAAATACACCTTACCGCGTTGAAAAATAAAACCGTATTGTAACCGCGCTCCGGTTGAGCGCCATGTTAGGCAAGACAGTCATGGAGCGATTCCTAGCCACCGCTCCATAATAAAAATGACAAGTGTATGTGACGCATTTACCGCTAGACGAGCTTCCGAAACTTGTATTTGTGGCGGCTGTATTCCGCGGCCGTGGGCAGAACCGATGTGCGTTCTATAAGAGCCAATCCCATCGACAACGGAAGCCAAACCTTGGAGTATCTTTTTTTGATCGTCTTCTAAAGAGCGGTCAATATTTAGACCCAAATGCTGCTGAACTATTTTCCAAAGCGGGACTACCGTTTGTTTTGACGGCATTTCTAAGTCTTGCATCTCGATATAGGTTTTGCACAGAGCTTCAATAATCGAGCTAGAGGCGGTTATTGCAGCGTGAGGGTCACTTTCAATCTGTTTTATTGCCCGATCAAATTCTGCCTCGACAGAGGCGAAATCTCTAGCCTTAAAAAAATCTGTCAGTGTCTTAACTGCGAGGCTAGCCCCTGCCAACGTGATAAAACCGTTGGTTTGATACGAAAGTTGGTTTTTTGCCAGACTGTTTCTGATTCGTGTCTGACCTTCACTTACTTTAGAATCCCAATCAGAGGGTTCTTGATCCATAAATTTTTGAATCACCTGACCAAGAACAGCAAGGGCATCAACTGAGGAATCCTCATTGCATCTCTTAAGCCATTTACTGCATTTTGTTTCACAGTTACCGTCTGGTGCGTCTCCTGGCGCACCGCTTTCCATGAACAGAGAGTTCAAGGTTGTATGGCTGTAGTAGTAATTAGCAATAACCGAAGAAACTGCTCCTATTACTGAATTAGGAATATTGTTTGCCAAGTTATAAGTTCCGAATGCCTAACGTAATATATACGACATCAATTGTCGTATAAAAAAACTGTGTTGTCGTATATTCATCATAAAGCTATCTAATTATTTGTTTTTATTAAGCCAACGTTACAGCAACAGGACATGACGTACAAACAAATACGACATCATCAACCCGCCCCAAAAAAATCTCCAAACAAGCTAACGCCTATTGTACTCTGAATTGCGATTTTCCGCGTTAATCAGCCAACATTTTTAACCCCAGCACTAACCATTGCCGCCATTGCTACCGCCTCGCTTTGTCCGCCGACATTCAGCCCTTGTATAACGCTACGCTGGTTTTGCGGCGGTTGATTTTGACTGACTTTCCACTTGCCGGTTAATCGGCTGATAACCATTTCAACACCGACCACAGCCTCAATCAGCTTTTCGGTAAAATCCTCCGGCGCATCCGACACCTTCCACGGTTCAGGAAAAGCAGCTTCGCTTTGCTGCGTTAACGCTTCAAGCTGGGCGCGAACCCAAGCAGCGTCATCTATAATCCGCAAAGAACCGTAAGCATGAACTACCGCATAATTCCAGGTCGGAACCACCTTCCCTGCTTCCTGTTTGGTCGCATACCAGGACGGGCTGATGTAGGCGTCCGGGCCGTGAAATATAGCCAGCGTTTCAACATCCGACGCAAGATCATGCCAGAGCGGATTTGCCCGTGCAATATGACCGCGTAACACGCCGAACGGTTCCGGCGTCGGCGAAAGATACAAGGGAATGTGATTGGCGTTAATGCCGTTTGAATCGAGCGTTACCAATGTCGCAAGCGACCGGCTGCGGATCAGCTCGTGCATGACCTCAATATCGGGCTGTTCAAACTGTGGAGGTATATACATAGGTCTACCCGGAAATAAGGATTTCGCTGATTTGAATAACCGGTTCTATGTCCGTGTAATTGGGCATGTCGCCTTGCAGCACGTCAGCATGCGGCATGAAAGCGGCCATGAAGTCTTCAGCCGAATTAAACAGGAAGTGGCACATGGCGATATAGGCGGCATCCGTTCCCTGCACAGCGCCGCCTAGCCCGCGCTCGACTGAAACGCCCTTGAATCCTGGATGGGCACTTAAAAGCTCAATCGACAAGGGCATGTGCGTGTCGATGTAATAGCCCATATCGAACCGTGCGCTGGAGTTGTTGGGGTACAGGATGCTGATTTTTATCATGAAGATTCCGTAAGTAATGAATAATGAGCAAATGCTTTGGTCACTTTTTGCTCCCGGTTAAAATGAAACACCTCGGCGGACAGACGGCCGCGCGCGCCTCGGTAGTAGAGGGTGATGCTGTTTACGCCGACCAGTGTCGTTATCAATTCAAAGTGTAAGTCAGGGATGAGTTGCAGCGCTTTAGCCCAGTAATCGCCAACCGCAGCTTTGCCGCGAAGCGTTCCGCCGGCTTCATCGGCAAGCTGGATAATCACAGGCGATGACATTTCAAAATCGTCTGCATAGTGGGATAAGATGCGCTGCAAATCGTGGCTGTTCCACGAATCTATCCAGTCGCCGGCAAAATGCTCTGCAAATGCATTGTTCATGACTGATCTTTAGGATGCACGGTAAGAGGACGAAGCCGTATCGGCGGAACCTTGATAACTTCAGCATCCGGCAGATTCTCAAAAACTTCCTCTACCGTCTTGTACAAGGTCAATGCTTTTACCACCAGCGGCAACGGCTCGGCCAATATGTCCGGAAAATCTCGATCCGACGCATCAATAATCGGAAAAGCCAGCTTTTCCGTAGGCGGACAAAAGTCGGCAAACACGCCCGGCTTATTGCCCCGAGCATCAATGCGATACCAGCCATGCCGCTCAAGATAAACCGCATTCAAGCCATGAAGACAATAAGGCGGACCATCGCTTTCAACCGTCAATCGTTGGTAACAAAGCCCTGCCGGAATGGCATTGGCTCTTAACAAAGCCGCCAATAAATGGCTCTTGGCATAACAATAACCGGTGCCGTGGATTAATACGTCAGAGGCCTTACACGTGACGGGATTCATCCGGTAATCCCAACTGTGTTTAATGGAATCGCGGACGAATTCAAAACAACGTTTCGCTATCGCCTCATCGGTAACACAGCCATCTGAAAGTTCCGCCGCCTTGGCAATCACCAACGGATGTTTCCAGTCGATGTACTCGCTAGTGTCGAGATAGTGTTTCATATCGATTTTCATCATAGCCCCGGCTGCCATGCGGGGTAACAAGGAATGCCTTCAAATTCGAGCCACGGAGCATCGTGCGATGTCCAAATATGCATTTGCGGAACGATGCCTGGATCTTCATCGAGCGTTGCCACCCGAACAATAACGTGAGGCTGGTTCACCCGCTCGGCCACCAGCTGGGATCCGCACACCGAACAGAAATGGCGCGACTTTCCTGGAAAAGACTCGAAGGCTGAAAGTTTTTCTTCACCTTTCAGCCAACGAAAATGCTCACGCATTACCCCGGCAGTCGTGGCGAACGCCGCCGCATGCGCTTTTTGGCAAGTCCGGCAATGGCAATGGGCGACAGGCATATCAATACTGTCGATTTCGTACTCAATGGCACCACATAAACAGCTACCTTTCATTTTGTTTCCTCAAGTAATGGAGAAGATCAGGTACTATTATCTATTCCTAATTAACTGATGTTACGCATTATTCATAACCACCGCGAAAAAAGGCGACGACAGATTAGACCGAATTATTATCTGTGCTAGTTCCCAAGCTCAGCTTGGAAATTCAGTGTAGGAAGTTCCAGCTTCCAGTCTCGCG
>JBAQYH010000205.1:0-5741 GCA_049299935.1 Methylobacter sp.
ACGATACGAAGTGCCGGCTGCCGCAAACTTTGGGTAGAGCGCTTTCGTATCGTGTTCATTTGGGTGACGACTTCGTCGAGAAACTCGGAGCACTCGCCGATTGATCTGGATGAACGGGCAATGGACCGTTTACTGATATTACGCGTACCAAGGGCCAGTAAAAAAAACAACAATACTGAAACCAAAACAACTAACAGCGCCCAAGGATTAATAACACCAATCGCAATGACCATAATAATATTGGCCGGCATTTCGAAAGCGATGACTGCAAGCGGGCCAACGAAAAAATTACGCAGCCCTTCAAAGTTACGAAGACGGCCTACCTGACGCGCGACAGAAACGTTCCCTGTAGAACTGGTTGGGAGGTTGATGACCCGGCGAAATACGCTGGTACCGATAATATAATCAATGCGGCCGCCCACATGAGCGATCAGGCGTCCTTTAAGGTGGCGCACCTGAAAATCCAACACCAGCGCTATGGCAACCCCAAGCAATAGATAACTCGCCATGGTTATATCGCCCGTGGGCAAAACCCGGTCATAAATCGATTTCACAAACAGCGGCGGCACCAACGCAAAAACAGTGTTCGCGACAGTAAAAACAAATGCGAGAAAAATATGCTTGCGAAACCTTCGCAATAAATTTCCAAAAAATTTAATCTCGTTGCGCGAGCCCGTATCGAGGCGTTCACGCACCCTGAACACGTAAACTTCATTTTTTTCGGTACTTGGATCAAGAATTATTTCACCGCCGACTCCGCCGTCAAAGCAGCGTAAACGTCCGTCCGGCAATTTCTCCAAAACAACCTTGGCGGGGCCGTTAATAGGCACAAACAGGCATGGCATCAATCGAGGGTCAATGGTTGCCATGCTGCCGGCAAAACACCGCGGCAATAATCCCAAGTGCTCCATAGTCGAGCAAAGTCCTGAAAGATCAAGATTTCTCTCTGCATGAGGCATGGCCTCCGTTAACTCCCTTTCGTTTTCTTGCCAGCCGATTGCACGCAAAAGCGGCAGCAAACAGTTAGAAAGGTCCGATTCTTCATCGAACTGACGGCGGATGAGGTCTGCATAGTCGACCACATGGGGAGGTCTCTCCAGATACGTTACCGCAGCACTCTTGGCGGCCTGTGCAGACTGGCTGGCATCAACGGCTCTATCGGTAATTCGTCCATTAAATATATCCAGCACCCGATCCGCTATAACAAACCAGGAAGGACGCGACGTTATCAAAACGATGGTACAAATCCCCTTTAGCTGGGAAATATAATTCAGCAAGCGCTTATCGCCTGCCATATCGAGCGACAGGTTAGCCTCATCAAACAGAATGACGCTGGGCTTATGCACCAATATGCGCACGATCGAGATTATTTGCCGCACCCCGGAGGGCAGCGTTTCAGCGTTGCCTTCACCGAGCGGAGTCTCATAACCCAGTTTCATGCAGGATACCACTTCATCCAGACCCAATTGACTGGCTATATTCAGGGCAGCCGCATTCAGGCTGGTGTCGAACATAGTCATGTTTTCCAAAATAGTGCCGGTAATCAATGCCCCTTTTTGCGGCAACAAGCCAATTTCTCTTTGCACGCTATCGGAAGAAAACTCGGTTATGTTGCGGCCGTCAATCAGAACCTCTCCTTCATCGGCCCTCACCGCCCCACCTATAATGGATAAGAGACGGCTTTTACCGCTGCCGCTGCCGCCTTGAATCAGGATGCACTCTCCCGCCTGAATGTTAAAGGAAACATCGCAAAGGATGGGGTTGCCATGCCGGCGGTCCAACCCCACCTGGCTATGCCCAATACCCCGTCGATGCCTGCGCTCCAGCCCAATCTGTTTCAGCTCAATGCTCTCCCGCACCTGCGGCAACACAGGTTTGTCGCGATCATCATCGCAAGGCATATCATTCACTTCTTGCAGGCGTTTTTGTGCCGCAACAAAACTCTGATAACGCATCCAAACCGTCAGGCCGCGGCGCAACGGCTGCAATGAACGTACCGAAAGCATCATGCAGGCGGCCAACCCGCCCGGCGTCATCTGTCCGGAAAGAACACCGATTGCGCTGGCAAAAACGATACCGACCGTCATCACCTGCACAAAGGTCGTACCTAAAGCTGTAGCCATAGAACTGCTATTGAACAGGCTTTCATTTAGATCGGCGGTACTGGCCTGAAGCCGCTCGTGGCGCCGCTCCATTTGGGCCTCCATCGCCATGGTCTTGACTGCATGCATACCGGCGAACACTTCCACCAAATAATTGTGGCGACGGTCAGTGGCGACATGATTATTATCGACCAGTTGCCTCAGCCAGGTGCCAAAGCGGAAGATAACGTAGACAAAAATGGTCAGCAGGACTATTGGAACAAAGACTACCCAACCGCCAATGATATAAATCATGCCCAGAAAAATAAGCACAAAAGGCAGGTCTAACAAAACCAGCAATGCCTGCCCCGAATAAAACTCTGCGACTTTTGCCGCTGATGCAACGCGCTCGATATGAACGCCCGGTTCTTCTTGTTGCAGGCGCTGGACAGGGACATACATCAATCTGCTTAATGCTTTGACACTGGCGTTATGCTCAAAACGTGCGCCCAGCCAACTGGTTACCATCCCATTAACTTCCCGCAACAGCTCTTCGACAACCAGCCCCACCAGCACCCCTACCACCAAAAGAGCCAGCGTTTCTAAAGACTGGTTGCGCACCACGCGATCCATGATTTGCAGTATTGCCATGGGCAGAATTAAACCCAGGATGTTATAGAGTAGCGCAGCAACGGCCAGCAAAGGAGCGACCCGCCGCAAATCCGGAGAGCGGAATATCTCCAAAAGCGGCCCGGTCAATCTTTCCATGAATTTACCTTGACTCTGCAAGGTTGATAATAATGCTACCATTGCTATTCAACTCCAGATTGATTAACCAGCATATGTAATAATGGATGTACAAAAGCAATGCGGCCGTCTTCGTTTTGCGATAAAACACCGCTGACAACAGCCTGTTCAACCGCAATTTGTATAGTGTCTTGGGACTCCCACATGGCTTCTGCAATTTCTGCCACGGACAAGGGAGCCGGTGCCTTGCTGACTTGGCGCAGCAAAGCGCGATCGAGTTTAAGCCCGTCCATGCGTGCGTTAATCACGACTTGTAACGAAAGGGGCAAGGTGTCCTCACGATGATTGCGCGCCAATTCAATGGCAAAAAGCGGAACGCCGGCCGCATGCCGCACGATTGTCTCTGTAGTCTGATGCCTGCCCTGTGTGCGCAAAATATACGCATCAAAAACCTCTCCTGCCGTTAGCTCATCTTCTTCCAATTGAGCAAAGGATTGGGTTATCAGGTTTTCAATGGCCGTTTTAGATAAATGTCCCAGCCTGATAGTTTCGCTGGGAGGGACCGCATATTTTGAAAATTTACGTGCGGCAACTATAACCAACTTGCCCTTGGCGGCACTTGCCGCTTCAGTCGCCTTGATCAAAATATTGGCGGGTAATAAATGTGCGTCATCGATAATAATGACATCGTGGCCTCGGCCCGCAACCGATTTGAGACAATTCAACATAGCCTGCGGCTTTACCTGTACTCCGCTAGGATACATATACAGATTGCCCTCTTTGCCGCCGGAATGGCAAACGAAGTGATGCATCCGGCCATTCATGTTCAGGCCACGCTCCGCTGCATAACGGCATAGCAACGACTTACCCATGCCCGTCTCGCCTTCAATGTAAACGAGATGGTTTTTTTTGCCTTTGAACACTTCGGAAAACAGTATGTCCAGGCGCTTCAACTCCGGCTCCCGCCCCACAATTGACGGCTCATTGCCGGACTCTTCCAAGCCCCCTGCCTGCGGAGATTGCGGTAGCTGATGATTTTTGCCCCACGGCATTCGATTAAGGGTCTTGAACAATAAGCTGGGAACAACAAATCCATTCGCATTAGGACCGGTAATTTCCAGCAATTTTCTCGCCGTGGCTCCCAGCGCCAACTCTCCCGGCGCTGCGTCGCCCGCAAGCTCACGCGCATGGGCAATTACCGCGCTGGCAACAACCTCTCCCGACCAGCCGCCGTGACGGTTCATGCTGGAAATTGCAAGTCCCGCTGCTAATCCGCCTCGTAAGTCCCGGGTAAGATCCGGATAGTCGCCGATCGCCTCAAAAACAGCACGGGCTGCGCGTAACGCTTTGAAAATATCTTGTTCAGTGCCGCGCTTAATGCCGAAAATCAAATCGCCTACATAATTTCTGCTGGTCAGGAACAACGCATCATGAGAGCCGGCTAATGCTGAAAAGGTTTTGTGTAATTCTTGAACAATAGCCCTTGGCTCTGCACTCGACTTCAGGACTGCATCAGGCAAAAGGATGCTCAATACGATGCACGGACGGCGTTCCAGCATTCCTTCCGATATCTCGGCAACTTCGGGAGGCCCCTCGGGTTCTTGATTGAAGCCTTGGGAAACGGCCATGGTGCGATTACTGACATGGAGTTTTTTAAACAGCGCTACCACATGCTGCTTCACCGTACCCAAGCCTATCCCCAATTCATTGGCAATTTCCTTATTAACCTTGCCCGCTTTGATCAAGGCCAGAATTTGCTGTTGCCGCTGAGTGAGTTCGGGCGGCAGCTCAGCATCCTGATTCAGGAATGCGGCTGCCGAAGACTTTTTAACAGACTGTTGATTCATGATTACCGGTCGGCAATGGCTTTCGCCGTATAAAAATTCCAGGGCATTATCGGCATTATTCACATCACATGAAGAACCAAAACAAATCATCCATTTTTTATACCACTGCCATGGTTTTATTAATCGGGTGCCGATACAAACCGGCTCCTTCGAAGTTGCGTTATTCCGGGCGTACAATGCCTAAGCGGCACAGGCGCAGCCCAGCCTGAAATTACTCGCCCCTCCTTCTGCTATCGTGTCGGCGCTCCCTCTGACAAAACATTAGCCTTGTTGGCGCCGACATCGGATGCTTGTGTAGATATAGCTGCCGCTTTGTCGCCTGATTTAACAGGCTCACTCAGGACCGGCTTGGCGGTAGCATTGTCTTCTGCCGACACCGCATTATTGGCTACCTCATCTTCCATGAAATTGCTGAATTCATCGGCATTGGAGGACACGATGTTGCAACGCACCTGCTTGGCGCTCAACTGCCCGCAGAAAGTACCGGCCTCTTCCTGGCTTGGGAAACGGGCAATAAACACCCGATACCAAGTGGCGCGTTCCTGCTTCTCTTTTGCCACTTTACCTTGCAGACGGGGCAAGGCAATGCGCTCAGCCATCAGGCTGGGAAAGCGCTGATGCAAATCGCGCCAGACATGAGTCACCCCTGAGCGATCCTGTAATCCAGATAACTCAACCAGCCAAAACTCCTCGTCAGTGTCGATCTTGCGCCCGGTCCAGTCGATCCCCGGAATTGCCGTGACCGCGGCCTCCGGCGCCTTAGCCGATTTACCCTGAGGACGCGCACCTTCGCCCGGCAGCGCACCCCCTTGAGAGACGCCGCCGCCCAAAGCGCTGTACAGCGAAACCAAGCCATTGAATCGCTCTTGCCGGATATGGTGGTATTCATCCAGCGCCCGATGATAAGTTCGTTCGGTATCGATCAGCGTCAAAAAGTCGATGCCGCCGACATCATAGGATTCCCGGCTGGCCGACCAAGCACGCAATGCGGCATCTGTAGCCACTTTCTGCGCTTCCAGCCGCCTGCTATTCATATGCGTGCTGACTATCGCATCCTCGGTTTCAC
>JBAQYH010000206.1:0-9884 GCA_049299935.1 Methylobacter sp.
GTTCTGTTCTTCGATAAAAGCCTTGTCTTCCGGGCTGATTTTGTCGCTGATAATCGCCTCGGCGAGGCGGTCGGCCATAGGGCGGGTCTCGAAGCGGTCTTGCAGTTTGCGACTGCCTTCATGGAAAAATTCACTCATTGCTGCTCCTGGGAGTTGTTGGTTGGTAAAGATGTGTCCGGGCTGCCAATTTAAGCCGTTCGCGGTGCCTCTTCGACAAGCTCAGGGGTCTTACCTTAAGTGGCAAGTCATAAGCCTGGAATGCCGCGTAAGCTACCCTCGATAAGAACAATGGCGGCTTGCTTGGCCTGTTCGGCTGAGCCTGAATAACGCTTCATCTGCTCCGAGACGATGGCGCCTTCGACCAGCAGTCTTAATCGCTGCGCCAGAGTTTCCGGGGAGTTGGAACCGCACTGTCCGGCCAGATCGGCAATGTAGTTTCTGAATTGATCGTAAAACTCGGCGGACACCTGATGCACCGGGTTGCCTTCCAGCGGAAACTCGGCGGCGGCATTGATAAACGCGCAACCGCGAAATTCGGGGATAGCCATCCATTCGCCGATCACATCGAAAATCGCCAGCAATTTAGCTTTAGGTGTATCGGCCTTGCTATCAACCTGGCCGGCAAACCAGGTTCGAAAATCTTCGTCCCGCTTGCGTAAGAAGGCAAGCACCAAATCGTCCTTGGACGGGAAGTATTTATACAGGCTCATCTTGGTGGTGTTTGCCGCCTTGACGATGGCATCGACGCCGGTCGCTCGGATGCCCTGGCTATAAAACAGCTCCGCTGCGGCTTGCAGGATTTTTTCTTGCAGAGTTAAGGACATGGGCGAGAGCAATAGAAAACAGGTTGATTGTGACTATACCGGTCGGTATACTGCAATGTCAACATACAGACCGGTCTGTATATTTTTTTATAATTAATAAGAAGAGAGATGATACGATGGAAATATTATTAGTTGGCGCGGTGCTGATGGTTTTTGCGGTTTTGGCGTCGGCATGGCTGATGACTTTTGCAAGATGGTTTCCTGTTAAGGGCATTGACGGCGAATTCCTGACGGACTACAAAACCCTGATCAGGGCGCATATCGATTTTGCGTTAATGGCGTTGTTTTGCCTGGGATTTTATGCGGTCAAGGTGCCGTTATCCGTTACCGCCTGCTGGCTGGTGGTGATCGGCGGCATCACCAATCCTTGCGTCTTTGTTATCGCTGCATTTGATCCCGCCTTTTGGGAAAAAACCATCTGGAAAGTCTACTCGGCTGCCAGTTTTATCATTACGACCATCGGCTTTGGCTGGGTTGGCATCAGCTTGTTGGATTACGCCGTATAACACCGCTTGGTTGGGTGCTGCATTGTGTGGAGTCAACATCCCTTAAGGCGGGAATACCGCCGGGGTGTTGATTCTATGCATCGTGTTTTTCAGATAATCGGAGCAATACAAAAACCGCTCCGGTCCCGCCGTCTTTAGGCGGTGCAGAGCAAAAGGCCTGAACGTCTTGGTGTTGTCTCAGCCACAAGTTGAGGCTGTTTTTTAGTACGGGATGGTTGTCGGCTGAACGATAGCCTTTGCCGTGGACGATATGGATACAGCGGTAGCCGTTTTTTACGCAGTCATGCAGAAAATGCAGCAGCTGCCGTTTTGCTTCGTTGCTGTTCAGTCCGTGCAGGTCGATTTCTGCATCCAGTCCAAACTGTCCTTTACGCAGTTTTTTTAGCACATTATGCTGTAGCCCCGGAGCCGTATAGCTCAGCGAGTCTTCAAGCCCCACTTTTTCAATATCGAATTCAGACTGGTCGCCTAAGTGTTCCTCCACGTTAACGGTCTGCGGTTTAGGGTAGGGCTTAGGTTTGTTGCCTTCCGTTAAGAGCACTTTATCGCTTTTTACAACGTGTACTTTACCGATGGTTTGGCGAAATAAATCGCTGTCTTCTGGAGTAAGTTTTTTTTTTGCCACGAGAGCTGATTTTGTTGTGTATTGTTGCTAATATGGTTGATTTTATAGCCTAATCCGCTTCAAGGCGATTGATAATGCATATTTTGTTGAGTAATGATGACGGCTACTTGGCTGAGGGACTTGTCGCATTAGCCGATGCATTGTCCGCACATGCCGAAATATCGGTGGTAGCTCCGGATAGAAACCGCAGTGCGGCGAGTAATTCCTTAACGCTGGAAATGCCGTTACGCGCTTATGCAACGGACACCGGCTTTATTAAAGTCGACGGCACCCCCACCGATTGCGTGCATTTGGCAATAACCGGTTTGCTGGAACACGAGCCGGATATGGTCTTTGCCGGCATTAATCACGGCTCCAATTTAGGCGATGATGTGCTTTATTCGGGTACGGTTGCGGCGGCATCCGAGGGGCGTTTTTTAGGTTTGCCAGCGGTGGCCATTTCGTTAGCGGGCAGCAACCCAAGCCATTTTGAAACCGCCGCACATGTTGCGGTGACGCTGTTACGGCAATTGATTAACAAGCCGTTGCCGCAAGACACGATTCTTAATGTCAATGTGCCGGATGTCGCTATTAAAGACTTAAAAGGCTATCAGGCAACCCGGCTGGGGCAGCGCCATAAATCGGAACCGGTCATCAAGAGCGAAGATCCCCGCGGGCGCATTATCTACTGGGTCGGGCCGCCAGGGGCAGAACAGGATGCAGGCCCCGGCACAGATTTTTATGCCGTTAATGCCGGTTTCGTATCGGTCACCCCGTTACAGCTGGATTTGACCCGGTATGAACGGATCAATGATTTAAAGGCGTGGTTACCGAAGGAGCACGATTTATGATTCAAAGCCTGCAAGGGATAGGCATGACCTCCTCGCGCACCCGTGAGCGCATGATCAATCGGCTGATAGAACAGGGCATCCGCAGCAATAAAGTGCTGGATGTCATACGCAATACGCCCAGGCATATTTTTATGGATGAAGCCTTAGCCAGCCGGGCGTATGAAGATACCGCCCTGCCGATCGGCTACAACCAGACCATTTCCCAGCCTTATATCGTCGCAAAAATGACAGAGTTGCTGCTGGCCTCGTCAGGCCGGTTGGCAAAAGTGTTGGAAATAGGCACCGGCTGCGGCTACCAGACGGCAATCCTGGCGCAGCTGGCCGACCATGTCTATTCCGTTGAAAGAATCGCGCCGTTGCAGAAAAAAGCCAAAGATCGTCTATGGAATTTAAAACTCAAGAATGTCAGTTATTTGCACAGCGATGGCGGCTGGGGCTGGCTGGATCATGCGCCGTATGACGCCATTCTGGTTGCCGCCGCACCGCCTGAAATACCGGAAAACCTGTTGCTGCAAATGGCTGTCGGCGGCGTGATGGTTATCCCGATCGGCCAAGGCGGCAGCCAGCGGTTGCAGAGAGTGACGCGCACAGAGAGCGGTTATGAGGTCGAAAGACTGGAACCGGTTGTTTTTGTGCCTTTCCTATCAGGAAGGAAATAAGCGCTATTTTATAAATAGCATGACGTTACGGCGCGCAGCCAAATACTTTTGCGCTATAAGCTTTACAGAATCCTCGTTTTTTTCGAAACCGTCTGATGTGATGACGGTTTCCATGTCCCTCCCAGTCCGACAAAGCCCTTCGCTTGGGGCTGTGCTTTTTGCCTTTTGTTTTTCATCAACCTGAAAGCCGCAGTTGAGCATTTCAAAATCCCGTTCGCCCTGAGCTTGCCGAGCGGTCAACTGCGGTTTTTAGGACCCATCGTTGTTTGGGTTTGCAGCCTAAGAATATAGCGCTTTGGGGAAGCGTCAGCTGTTCTACGGTATGTCTTAAAAAGGATCAAAAGTATTTTTTGATGCGATTAATAGCAATAGGCACCATAAAAATTTGTATTAATTCGTGCTCCGGTAGACATTTTTCTTTTTTTGAAGTCATTAATGCTGATTAACCTGTCATTTTTGCAATGAAGTCAGCAATTATATGATTTGCTGTGCGCCTGTTTAAGGTTAATATCGACCTTATGAAACTAAATTTTGATTCAAAAAAGATTCTGGTAATCGAAGATCAAGCGATCATACGAGAAACCATTAAACATATCCTGTATTCACTGGGTGCCCGGCACATCGTGGAAGCGGGAACCGGCATTAATGGAATAGTTGAGATGAGACGCGTCCCATTCGATATTGTTCTTTGCGATTATAACCTTGGCGACGGAAAAAACGGTCAGCAGGTTCTGGAAGAAGCAAAACATTTTAAGTTACTGCCGTTTAACGCTGTTTTTATCATGATTACAGTGGAACAGAGCAAGAACATGGTGCTTAGCGCCCTGGACTGCAAGCCTGACGATTACCTGATAAAACCCTTTAACCGGTTGCAACTGTCGACCCGGATCGAGCGATGTATTGCCCGTAAGGAATATCTTGCCAGTATTGAACGCGAAATAGACATCGGCAATATTTACCTGGCGATACAAAATTGTGAAAAGCTGCTTCAGCAGGACAATAAAAAGACCCACTTACACGTATTAAAAATACGCGCAGAATTAGCCCTTTTAATTCGGGACTTCAAGTCCGCTAAAAGAATTTATCAGGAAATCCTGCAAGAAAGAGATCTGCCCTGGGCTAAATTAGGCTTGATTGTTATCGTTTTTTTGGAAGGCAATCATGAACAGGCAGTTGACTCGCTTAAGCAGTACATCGAGCAATACCCCATGATGCTGGAGGCGTATGACTGGCTGGCAAAATCGTATGAGGCTTTGGGCAAAGATGAAGAAGCGTTAGCCGCGCTTAACAAGGCGATTGATCTTTCGCCTCAAACTATTTTAAGGCAGCAACGACTGGCCTTGTTGGCCGACAAAACTGAAAATACTGAGATTGCAAAAAAAGCCTATAAGGCGGCCGTTAATCTAGGCAAGCATTCCGTGCATGGATCGTCCAGCGATTTTTCGGGTTTGGCTAAACTCTACTTAAAATCCAATTCAGCCGGTGAAGCGCAAAAAATATTGGCTGAAATGAATAAGTTTTTTTTCAATGATCCCGATTCAAGGCTGAGAGCGGCCATATTGGAAATCGAGATTCAAAAAGCAAAAAATAACGGCGTAGTGGTGGAAAAGCCTTATGAAAAGGCATTTAAACTAACCGAGCAATTTGGCAGTCAAATATCCAGGGAACTGCGCCTGGAAATGGCAATGATCAGTCATCTGAGCGGCGCCAGTGAAAATGCCAATGAAATGCTCGCGAATTTAATTAAAACCAATATTGATGATAAACAGTTTATCGATGAGATCAATAAAGAATGTTGCGCCGTCATCAATGCAAATTACGCACAAAACCTGATCAGCCGGATAAAACAGGAATTGGTTGATATTAATAATGAGGGAGTCAACTTATTCAAGGAGGGCCGGATTGCGGATGCTCTCGCTGTTTTTGAAAATGCCATCGAGAAAATGCCTAATAACCAGACCATTACTTTAAATATGTTGAAAATCCTTATTCATGATCTAAAAAAATCTAAACCCGCACCTAAAAAAATTATGCTGGCTCAGGCGTATATCAACAAAGCCATTCAACTAGGCGTTGCCCACGATCAAATTGGCAGTATTCAATTGGAGTTGGATGATATTCAATATGCAAAGCAATAGGATGACCGCACGTTTTTATCTTGGAGCGACAGCCTGCGTTGCCTTGTTTGTGCTTATGAGCTGACGATGTAGATAAGTACCGATGTTATTGTTGGGTTCCCTATATATTTGCTGCCAATAAGGAAAGCCGGTGGATTTTTGTATTCGGTTTTTCAAAAAATGCCCGTAACAACATCGACAAAGACGAGGGAGAGGCTTTGCAAAATCTTGTTGCGCACCCGTTATCTTTCTCCGCAAGCTATTGAAATAGCACAGAGTGCAGATGAGTGGAGGGCGGATAGTGGGCACTTATGTCGATACCTATGCCGGTATGGCGGGCCGTTCAATTGAAACCGGCACGGATTCTGCGCAGTCAGCAGTTAAATATCAATCAAGACAACTGCTTAGCCGCTTTTTTATAATCGGCGGAAAAATCGGCAAAATCCGCAACAGATAGTATACTTCATCTTATAAAAACAATACCTTGAGAGATTATAAGATCGGCATGCCACTATCTATCGAAACACCTTACCGAATCGAGCCCTGCCTGCTTGAAAACATCCCGATTGCAATTACAGACCTGATCGCGAATCTAACAGCATCGTCGGAAAGACTCGCCGGCCGGTTACATCCGCGCACAGCGGCCAGTCTGGCTGAGCTGGTTCGGATTATGAATTGCTATTACTCGAACCTTATCGAAGGACATCATACCAAGCCAAGGGATATTGAACGGGCCTTGGCGGACGACCTGGAAAAAGATCAAGTGCGCCGTAACTTTCAAATCGAAGCGCGTGCCCATGTCAGCGTGCAGCAGACGATTGACCGGCTCTATGCGGCAGGGAATATGCCGGAACCGGCATCGACCGAGTTCTTATGCCGGTTGCACCGTGAGTTTTACCGTGATGCGCCGGAAGCTATGCTTTGGATAGACAATGGGGATCATGGCTTTCGAATGGAGCCGGGGGCGTTCCGTTCCTTGCCTGAGCACAATGTTTCGGTCGGAAGGCATCTTCCGCCCGGCAGCGACCGTGTCGCCGAGTTTATGCGCTATTTCGAGCAACGCTATCGCTTGGCTAATATGGGCAAGGGCGAACGGATTATCGCCATGGCTGCATCGCATCATCGTCTGGCCTACATTCATCCATTTCCGGACGGCAACGGCCGCGTCAGCCGGTTAATGAGCCATGCAATGGGATTGGCTGCCGGCATTGGCGCATCGGGACTTTGGTCGGTATCGCGCGGACTCGCTCGCGGCCTGGAAAGTCGACAAGATTACAAAAACAAAATGGATTATGCCGATATGCCGAGACAAGGCGATTTGGACGGCCGTGGGAATTTATCCCAAAAGGCATTGATTGAATTCATTCACTGGTTTTTAGAGATATGCCTTGACCAGGTCGGTTTTATGGCGGGCCTATTCGAATTCGACCGATTGGCCGAGCGTCTTAAAGCCTATGTGGAAAGCCGGGCGTTAAAACCGGAGGCGTTTTATATTTTGGAAAGAGTGCTGATTCAGGGCGAGATGCCAAGAGGCGACGCCGAACGCGTTACCGGCTTGAAAGAGCGCAGTGCGCGGATGGTTCTTTCAAGTTTGATCAATGACGGAATATTAAAGTCTGAAACACCTAAAGGGCCGGTATCGTTGCATTTCGGGAGTGAATCGGTTGAGTTTTTGTTTCCGAGGTTATTTGCGGAAAATTAGGTTTTGGGTATCAGTAGAGTGTGGGACTTACAGCGTTTTCATATTGCGTTAGTTGCGTGGTTGGTGGATGCGCGTTGCTTATCCACTCTACCAGTCGTGGCTGGGCAACAGCTTTTTGTTGCCCAACGCTTTAGCATCTGGTTGTGGAAAATAGAAACCTGTGGTCATACAGAAACTCGTAATGTTGGGCTTCATTGCATTCAGCCCAACCTACAGGACTGAAGGCTAATAGTATCCCTAACACACTATAAGCAAAGCGCTTCCCGGTGCATTCATAATAGTACAGCCTCATTTACGATGTTAGAATTGTTAGATATTGAGAGCTCTCACCTCACCACAGCCGCTGTGCTTATTATTCAGAAACCCCTTTAATTCTAGAACCCAATAGAAAATGGACATCAAACACAATTTAAAAATCATCAAGCCGGTCTCGGTATGGAATAAGCCGCTTAAAATTGAACCGAAAAAGTTTTTGCTTAATTTGGCAAAAGCTCTAGCCAAGGGAGCTCAAGGAGAATTAGAAAATGCGACGGAAACGTTGGCTGATGCTCTTGTTGATATGGCACCGGAAGATAGAGCCGGTCAATTGGCTTGGCTGCTGATTTATCGCGCATTCACCTCAGCTTTGACGGAGTTGCTAAACGATAGTCAGGATTTGTTTCAACATAATGCTCAGGAAGATTCAACGCTTGAAACGTTGACCGACATTCTCAGCGATCATCTGAACAATCTGGAAGTCACCATAGACTCCGAATTTTTCCGCAAGCCGCAAGAACTGCCGTTATTGAACGAATTTGGCAAAGCCATGGAGCAATGGTTAATTGGTTTGGGATTGTCGGAGCCTCAGGCTCAAGCCTTAGTTCAGCGTTTACCGGATAAATTTGTATTGGCTCTACACGGTGAATGGCTGAACGAGCCGGAGCACTACTCAGCTATTACCGCAGCAATCGTTACACCTTTTACCCAAGCCGCGGAACAACAGCGTCAATGGATGTATTACGGTGCATGGCTACATGAACAGGTCAACCAACGCATGTTTGCAGAAGCATTTAGCTTGCAAAATGTTTATATACCATTGCGAGCTTATTACGAAGAAAAAACCAAAGAGGCCAAGAGCGGCTCCATTGAACAAGAGAAACCTGAAATTACGCGTCACGTAGTCAATTTACAAACCGAACTGACTCATTGGGTGCAGAATTTCAAGGCCGACGATGCAGTGCGCTTGATCAGTGGAGGTCCTGGTTGTGGTAAATCCTCGTTCTGCAAAATGTTCGCTACCCATGTCGCCGAGCAGATGGGCGTAAAAGTGTTGTTCATTCCGCTGCACTTATTCGACTTAACCGCTGATTTGGTTGATGCGGTAAGACGCTTTGTTAGTCAAAGCCGTTATTTAATTGGTAATCCGTTGGATGCTAAAGAAGGTGAAAATCGGCTATTGGTAATCTTCGACGGTTTAGACGAGCTGTCTATGCAGGGCAAAGCTGCTGCGCAGGTAGCGCAAGAATTTATCGATGAGGTTTTACGCAAGCTCGACCATTTTGCCGCGCAAAAATTGCAGCGCCAAGTGTTGGTTAGTGGAAGAGATTTAGTAGTACAAGCCAATGCAAATAAATTCCGTCAACCTAAACAAATATTGCATGTGCTACCGTATTTTGTTCCAGAAAAAAAACGCGAGCATTATCAAGATATAGAAAATTTGTTGGACGAAGATCAACGCCAGATTTGGTGGAAAAACTACGGAACAGTCAGCGGCAAAAACTATCAATTCATGCCGGAGAATTTATCGGGCGACAATTTGACGGAAATCACCTGTTGGCCGCTGCTCAATTATCTGGTGGCCTTAAGTTACGAACGTCAACAATTGGATTTTAACACCGACACCAGTCTAAATTTGGTTTATCAGGATTTATTGGAGGCAGTGTATGAACGGCAATATGAAGGCTGTAATCGCCGGCACCAAGGCACCGGCAATCTAAATTTTGCTAATTTTTGCCGAATTCTGGAAGAAATTGCGCTAGCCATCTGGCATGGCGACGGACGCACAACGACAGTCGACTATATACAGACCAGATGCCAGCAAAGCAGCTTACAGCGCTACCTCGAGGAATTTCAGGAAGGCGCTGAAAGAGGTGTAACCCGCCTGTTAACGGCATTTTATTTCCGGCAAAGCGGTGAAATTAAAGGCGAAAGAACCTTTGAATTTACCCACAAGAGCTTTGGTGAGTATTTGACAGCCTGCCGCATTGTTAGAATGTTGGAGAAAGTTTGCCAGCAAATACAACGTCATGATGATGATCCGGACGACGGATGGGATGAACGCCAAGCATTAGTTCACTGGGCTGAAATCTGTGGCCCCACTGGAGTTAATTATTATCTTAAGCCTTTTATAAACCATCAGGTCGCGTTGTCTGACGAAGCTCAAATTCTGCAATGGCAAGAAATTCTGGCTCGGTTGATCAAATCGCTGTTTGATCATGGTATGCCGATGGAAAAACTGGGTTTGAACAATTTTCAAGAAATGCTTCGGCAATCATGCAATGCAGAGGAAGCGTTATTAATATTGCATGCAGCCTGTGCGATGCAATCCAGAGAAATAACGACTCTAGATTTGCATGACGTAG
>JBAQYH010000207.1:0-2488 GCA_049299935.1 Methylobacter sp.
CACCATGAGCCTGCATCCGCAAGATGAATTCGACGCGGCTCTGGGCGAAATTAGACGATTAACTTACAGAGAAAGAGCAATGAAAATAGGTATTAATTGGAGTGAAAACAGCACTAAGCGCGGCGCGGTGTGGGTCGTTATATTCGTTGTTGGGCTGGTAATGTCGTGGATGGGAAAGGACGTTTCCCAATTATTGCTATTGGGGGCCGGGGTCGCCGGCGGCTTGGGCATGGCTTTGAAAAACGGCAATGATTAATTGCCCGCAATGCGTGATTATTGCCGGGTTAATATCGCTGGTCGCATTTGGTGGCGGCGGCTATGCGTTCGGCTATGATGTCGCTAAAAAAACCTATACCGCCGAGATATTAGCGCTGCAAAATAACGCAAACAGCTTACTTGCAGAAAAAACCAGAGAGGTTTTGGCCGAAACCCAAAAACGGGTCAAATCCGCACAACAAATCGAGGTAATCAATCGTGAACATGAGCAAAAAATTAATGCTGCTTTGTCTGCTAATCGCAGCGCCCGGTTGCTCTACAAGGCCGCCGCTTCCCGTTGTCCCGCCGTGTCCAAAGATCATCCCACCAGCGGCTCTCCTGGAAAACCCGAATCAATCGACTATGAGCTTCCAAGAGCAATTACAGACGATCTTTTCCAACTCGCGGCCCGCGCCGACCGAGTAGCGAATTATGCGGATAGTTGTTATCGGTGGGTGCAGACGTTGCAATAATCATTTATCCCCCCCCAGTTGTAATTGATTTCCAATTTACTCTTTTAACACCTTTTACTTTTTCAAGATATTTTTTTGCATCGTTAGGATGTATTAAATATGCGCGGCCTTTTCGGCCGTTTTTTCTAACCGTACATGACCAAATCGCAGGCAACCGACCTAGCGTGATATCTCTAAATATAACGCCGCGAGATTTTCCAGCGAGTTTTGCTACATCTAAACATGATAAATAGCAGACCGTATTGTCTTTTTTTTGTCCAATAAAATCTTTTTTATTGTGCATTTACTCCCCCTCCAGTTGCTCCAAATCACCACGGATCGCCGCGAGCATGTCGGCGATGTCCTGGGTAAAGACAGGCAGGTTTTCGAGCTGTTCAAGCGTAGCGATTTTGCGCTGTTTGTCCTTTATTTTTATTCCATCGCCATGATTCAGCGTGTCGACGATCGCGCTCCGTATGGTGGCGAAGGCTGAATCCAGTTGAGTTAGGATGTCTGGGTCTGGTGTTAATTTCTGCTTCACCCCAGCCGCTTGCGATTTTCGCAATGCTATTGCAGCACCCAAATTTACTGGTTTTTCCAATTCCAACGCCTCGGCCAGCCTATCAAGCCCATGCTGTGTGATTTTATGTACGCCGCCGTCGTGTGTTGAAACACTGGGAATGCCTGCATTGCGTAATGCAAAAACGCATTGTCCTGTAATCGCTGTATTGGGCAGCTCGCTGCCGCCATGTTTTTGGCATTCGTCAAATATTTGTTTAGTCGTCAGTCCTTCCGGATGATCTCGCAAAGCGGTTAAAATTTCTTGGTATCGGTATGGGAGTTGGGCCATTTTATTTCCTTTTATTTCTTGCTTTCCGCGCCACTCTGACTGCGGCCATGTGTTTGTGTCCGTGTTCTCTCGGTTGTTTTCCGCCCTTGCCGCGTGAAATATACGGCCTGCTGGCTTCTCTCATTGCGTGCATTTTAACCGGATGGTCATTCTGTAAAGTGCTCATTCCGGCTAATGCCTGGATGGCATGAAATATCATTAATGATCGTCTGAACGGTTGTTTTTGCATGTTTAACCTGCCTGTAATGGTGGCGTTGCTGATTTAATCCGGTCGATCAGATTGAGAATGATCGCCTTGGGGTTGCTGTTACGTGTCCTGACCAGCTTGCGCGTGTGGTCGTAGCCGGCATAAATGGCAGCGGCTCCAGTTGCGCCGTCCGCCAGTGCGTCAGCGGCGATTTGTACGCCAGCGTCAACATCGGCAGGGGTGCTGAATTTTATCTGGCTGATCAGCGCCTCGGCTGCCAAGGTGATGGCGTGTAATCGTATGTATTCTTTATTTTTCATTTGCCAATATCTCCATTTCAACCAGTTGAGCATAGCCGGCTATATCATGCCAGCTATCAGAGTAATTTGGATCACCATTGAGTATTCGCCCTATCTTATGCGCAATCATTTCCAACGCTTCTTTTTGTGACGGGCTTAATTTACGCCAATTTGTGCATGGAACATGCTTTGTTGATGAGTCCGGCTCCATTAGCTTTATATCGCCAACCATCACGCGCTTTAATGCCTGCGTAATGGCCGCATGGCCATCAAAAGGTCCGTATCGGAGACCGCGCTCAGTCAACGTGTCATTTATGGATTGTTGATTTTTTTCGTTTTTCATATTTTCACTCCCATGATAAACGCTTTTGACAGTGCTTCACGCGCCGTCAGTTTTTTCCACTTGATTTGATTTGCCAAATCGTCCAATTGATCCGCTATATCC
>JBAQYH010000208.1:0-1813 GCA_049299935.1 Methylobacter sp.
TGCCATGGGCATTGATGTAATCGATCTTGCTGCCGCCGATAGTCGCCATCGCCTGCTGCATGCAACGCACAGCGCCCTCACCTGATGGTTGAACCATGTCGTAACCGTCGGACGTTGCGCCGTAACCGGTCAGTTCCGCGTAGATTTTCGCACCGCGCGCTTTGGCGTGTTCCAGCTCTTCAATGACCAAAACACCGCCGCCGCCGGAGATCACAAAGCCGTCACGGGTTTCATCATAAGGTCTTGAAGCGGTAGTCGGCGCGTCATTGTATTTGGAAGACAAAGCGCCCATCGCATCGAATAACATCGACATGGTCCAATGCACTTCTTCACCGCCGCCGGCAAACACGACATCCTGCTTGCCCATCTGGATCAATTCCATCGCATGACCGATACAATGGGCACTGGTCGCGCACGCCGAACTGATCGTGTAATTGACGCCTTTGATTTTGAAAGGTGTCGCAAGACAAGCGGTATTGGTGCTGGACATGCTTCTGGGCACCATATAGGGGCCCACTTTTTTGATGCCTTTGTCGCGCAGAATATCAGCCGCTTCGACAATGTTTGAGGTTGAGGGTCCGCCGGAACCCATCACCAAACCGGTTCTGAAATTTGATACTTCCGATTCACCCAAGCCTGAATCGTCAATCGCCTGCTGCATCGCAATATAGTTGAACGCTGCACCATCGCCCATAAAACGTTTTATTTTGCGGTCGATGAAGGCGTCTAAATCTATGTTGATCGGTCCGTGAACATGACTGCGGAAACCCATTTCCTGGTAAACGTCTGCAAAAGCGATTCCTGAACGGCCTTCTTTTAAGGAATCGACAACCTCTGTTCGGTTATTCCCGATGCTGGAAACAATGCCTAAACCGGTAACTACGACTCTTTTCATTGTTAACGCCTCTAAAAATCTTCAGTGGAAGTAAACAGGCCAACCCGTAAATCGGTAGCCTCATAAATCACCTTACCATCCACTTCCATGGTGGCATCAGCGATACCCATAACCAACTTCCGCAAAATAAACCTTTTTAAATTGACTCGATAAATCACTTTTTTAGCGGTGGGCAGGACTTGTCCGGTAAATTTAACTTCGCCTACACCCAAAGCGCGTCCTTTACCCGGACCGCCCATCCAGCACAAAAAGAAGCCGACCAGCTGCCACATTGCGTCCAACCCCAAACAACCGGGCATCACTGGGTCCCCCTGAAAATGGCAGTCGAAAAACCACAAATCAGGCGTTATATCCAGCTCAGCAACGATCTCGCCCTTTCCGTATGCACCGCCTTCATCCGTAATCAGGGTAATACGATCCATCATTAACATATTTGGTAGAGGTAATTGCGCATTTTTCGGCCCATACAGTTCTCCCCTGCCGGACTTCAACAATTCTTCGCGCGTAAAACTGTGCTGTTTCCCCATACTCTTCTATATACCTTGCGTAATTATTATTATTTTAAATTGTGCATTATCTAACAGACATCAAAAAAAATCAGCTCAATTTTTAGCCGGGAAGCACATCAAGCATCAATTCCTTCATCTTCAAGCCCTTTCTTTGTATGAGCTGCTGATAAATAATAGCGTAAGACAGCACCGAAGTGACATATTTCCTGGTTTCTTTAAAAGGAATCGTTTCTATCCAGATGTCGGCCGGCACGGATTCGACACTTGGCAACCATTTCGACACCCGCCCGGATCCCGCATTATAAGCGGCGATTGCCAATGCAAAATGCCCATGAAACTGCCTTAATAGCTGCTTATAATAAAAAGCGCCGTACCTGACATTAACATCAGGATTAAACAGGCTCTGATC
>JBAQYH010000209.1:0-1793 GCA_049299935.1 Methylobacter sp.
TCATGACCCAGCAACCGGCGATTTTTTTGGGGCTGATGTCGCGCTCTTACAGTTTCATATCGGATGTCGGTTTGCCCGATATATGGGTGATGGACGAGAAAGTGCAGTTCGTCGATGACATCAAGCCCTTGCAGGACACCGAGCTCTACCGGGTGCGCGGCATTTCCGGCGTGGAGTGGGCCATGCCGATGTACAAGGGGCTGTTAAAAGCGCGGCTGGCCGACGGCACTTTTCAAACCTGTAATGTCGTCGGCCTGGACGACGCCACCTTAATCGGCGGCCCACCGGTCATGCTCGAAGGAACGGTTGAAGACTTGCGCCGCAGCGACGGGGTTATCGTCGATATAGACGGCGCCAGGGATAAACTGGGCAAGCCATCGCCGACGCCCGGCGGCAAACCCATTCCGCTTAAAGTCGGCGACAGCCTGGAGTTAAACGACCATCGCGCCATCGTTGTCGGCATCGCCAAGGTCACCCGCACTTTCCAGTCCCAACCGGTGGTCTATACCACGTATTCCCGCGCCAAGAGTTACGCGCCCAAGGAGCGCAAGCTGTTGTCCTTCGTTCTGGTTAAAGCCAAACCGGGGCAAGACCTCGCCGAGTTGACCCGCCGCATCCGCGCGGCTACCGGGCTGGCGGCTTATACGCGGGAGGAGTTTATGTCCCTCACGTATGAGTATTTTATGCGCAACACCGGCATCCCGATTAATTTCGGCATTTCCGTGCTGCTGGGTTTTATCGTCGGTGCGGCTATTGCCGGCCAGACCTTCTACAACAGCACGCTGGAAAACCTGCGCCAATTCGGCGTGCTGAAAGCGATGGGCACCAGCAATTGGGTCTTGCTGCGCATGATTTTGCTACAGGCGGTTTTAGTGGGTACTATCGGTTACGGCTTGGGCGTGGGATTGACCGCAGTATTCGGCTATTCGATGCGCCATTCGATACTGGCGTTCAAGTTTCCGTGGCAACTGCTGCTGTTTAGCGGTGCCGGAGTCAGCCTGATTTGTATCTTTGCGGCATTGCTCAGCATCATTAAAGTGATCCGTTTGGAACCGGCTATTGTGTTTAAAGGCTAACGCATGAATCCGTCATCATGGGCAGTGCGCTGTCAGAATGTGGTCAAGATTTACGATACCGGCGACCAAAAAGTGACCGCTCTTAACGGCGTTAATCTGGAGATCGGGATGGGCGAACTGATGATGCTGGTCGGGCCGTCAGGCTGCGGCAAGACCACGTTGATCTCGGTCATCGCCGGCATTCTCGACCAGGATGACGGCTGTTGCGAAGTGTTCGGCGAGGATTTGCTGAACATGAGCAATCAACGCAAACTGAATTTCAGGGCGCGCAACATCGGTTTCGTTTTCCAGGCCTTTAACCTGTTGCCTGCGCTCAACGCGGCGGAAAACGTGTCGGTACCGCTGATCATCAACGGCATGAAACGTAGCGAGGCCGAGCGCAAAGCCGTCGCGGTGCTGGAGCAGGTAGGCCTGGGCTCGCGAGTGACGGCTTTACCCTCGGAGCTTTCCGGCGGGCAGCAGCAGCGTGTCGCCATTGCCCGGGCCCTGGTTCATAGCCCGAGACTGATTGTTTGCGACGAACCCACCAGCTCGCTGGACCATGAAACCGGACATAATGTGATGACCTTGCTCAAGGAAGTGGCTATGCACGAAGACCGGGCGCTGGTCATCGTCACCCATGACGCCCGGATTTTCGACTTCGCCGACCGCATTGCTGAAATGGATGACGGGCATATTGTTGGGGTGAAAGGGCTAAAGGCTAAAGGCTAAAGGCTA
>JBAQYH010000210.1:0-2808 GCA_049299935.1 Methylobacter sp.
CGTCAGTTGTTTTATGTGGACCGCAGCAGGGATCTCAGTTGGATGCCGGTTGCTGGCCAGTACGCTACCCTTGGCAAGACCCGCATCAATGACCAAAGCTTGGTGGTAGCGAAGAGTGTCATCATCATAATCCTCGACTGTCATGCCTTGCTTGCCCGATTCTACGGCAAGCAGAATCTTACGAATCAAGTCCATATCGCGTTTCATTGGCAGCATGCCTCCGAGATTTCATTGTGTATCGGTAGCCTGGAGTCTTGAGAACTCTTCCCGCGCAATCTTAATACATTCCATTGATCGACTGATTCTTTTTATCGCCTTCCGTATCTCTTGCACTTGGTCAAATACTTCCTTTTCCCTGCAATGGATATAGAACTCAACGCTTTCTTCAATTGTATTCTGATGTCCCGTGTCTACCCAATATTTCAAATTCTCGATTAAACCCTTAGGACCTGGCAGAGGTGCTCTTACTCTGACGGGTCTTGCTTCAGAGTTCTCATAGTCAATCAGTACCCTTTCCGCATCGCCTATTCGGGCCTTTACGAAAGATCCTGTATCCAATAATGAGAGTTCGAGATGGTAGTTTTTGCCCATTTTTCATCCAGAAACATAACGGCAAGATTAAGCAGCGGCGCCGAAGCGCCGTTGAGCATCAAAATAACACAACCGACTTTCACTCACCTACAAATTGCGCCGTCTGCTTGAATCTTTGGTTAGCCGCCGCAGTTCAGATTGGCTCGTTTTCGTCATAGGCGTACTGCCATTGGGGTATCGGAACGCCAGCGACTGCGTGGAGTATTTCCTCCCCAACCTGCTTCAAAGTCTTCCCCTTCGAATGAATCGCCAACCGAGTCGAATCGTGGGCTGGGAGCGCCGCGTCGTCGAGACAAAGGTAGATCAGTACGGGTGTGCCGAGCTTCGTCTCAACCTGCTGGGCAAGTTCTCGTTCGAAGCGAGGCCAGTCGCGATCACGCGAACTGTTCGACAAAATAGCAAGAATCTTGTCCGAGTGAGCCAGCGCCCGAACAATGTTCTCCTGTATCGTCGTTCCAGCAACAAAGAACTGACAGTCTCGAACCACACGTAATCCTTTATCGCGTAGCCACTGATCAATCTTGTTGACTCGTTCGCGATCCACAGAGGAATAGCTGATAAAGACTGAGCGACGACTCCATGTCTCAGGCCGGCGTAACCGAGCAAAGATTGAGGGCGAAAACTGGTGGGACAGTTCTGACACAAGGCGCTCGCGAGTGCCTGGACCCGTGAAGCCATCGGTAACCCGATGCCTGTATTTGGACTGGAATGTGCGCACTGCATCTCTGAGGGTTTCGTCATATACAAGTTCGTCAGCGGTTCCTCTGGGAAATTCGATACCCAGCATGTCAAGAGCACGCCTGACATTGGCGCACGCAACCGCCCTATCACCAACCGCAAGTACGTCATGGTCGTCATCTGGGTGACGAAAATACTGCTGAAATCGATTCACAAGTGGGTCAGACATGGTTGAACCCTCCCTTGCTCGGATAACAACAGCTTCACCTGTCGCGCGCCAATTGCTGTAACAATACAAACGCCTCCTCTCGCGCGGTCAGGGGAAAGCTGATGTTAGGCAAAATGTCACATGTTAGCGTGACCCAGAGCCCTTTTTCTGAGTGACCCAAAATTCATGTTTCTTTAGAGTACAGAAAAAACTGAGAACAAATTAGGAATTGTTTCATTTTCTTCAGAATCATTTAGACCACTGCCTACTCGTCTACTCATCCCGCCAGAGTGCGGGAAGCCGCGACACTGCCCGATCAAAACCTCTTGGCGGATCGTTCTTTATTTGAGTAATAAAGGCTTCGATCGCGGGGTACATGGGTGGAACTCTTTGAATTTCTCTGAATTTCTCAAGGATGAATATATCGTTCTTGGTATCTTTGTCCCTTCTTGTCCATAAAAGGGGCCAAAGCTCGTTTTGAAGTATCCTTCTGTCGGCTACTTCGTAGTACCATGGAACTAAGGCGGCCTCTAAATTATTAAGATACGCTGTTACGAGCCATCTCAGATGCTGAATCTGCCTTATTGTTAATAGAATGTTATCTTCCTCTACTTGATCATCACTGATCGCGTCTCCTAAACAGACTTCTAAGAAATCTCTCGTTTTAATAGGTACCCTGAAAGGTTTTCTATAGAACAGGGCGGCAGTCTGGTTTTTCCCCAAGCCCTCGGCGAACCACCGTCCCGCTACCATCCCCGAACTTATGCTGTTTGATAGATATCTTATTACATCGCTTGCCATTTGTCGCCTGGATCGCTCGTGATCGGCCTGTAATTGCTGTTTACTTAATAAAACCTGCCAAGCGATAAAGAATATTCCAAATGCGCCAAAGAGTTTAACTGTGAAATCCATCCAGCTGGGGATTTGCATATTGTTCTCCTTTTGCTATGGTTTTCGGCGCTCATGTCATATTGGCTAACTTGGTTTCGATCGCTAATTTTGCACATAAAAATTTATTCAGGCGGATTGGATAGATAAACATTTATCCGGACGAATTCGCCAGATAAAAATTTATCGAAGCAGATTGTCCACATAAAAATTTGTGATGACAAAATAGAGGCATAAAAAGTTGCGAACGTTCATCAGCTTCCTCTCGTTGCGGTCACATTTCCTATGGCAGCGAGATCTCTTCCCGCCAGAGCGTGGCGTATGCTGACGTTCTCGGAGGAAGGCGGGCGGTGGCGTTTGCGGCTCGCTTCTCCTATACGCGGCGGGGGCTCTTCGGTTAAGGCCCTGTGCCCCGAGGCGTTGTCGGCTTGACGGAGCACGGC
>JBAQYH010000211.1:0-1901 GCA_049299935.1 Methylobacter sp.
CCCACGCACTGCGTGGGAATGCAGTTAAAAGCGTGCTGCGCCGCGAGTTGAGTGCCTGCATCCAGGCAACTCAACAAACAGGACAAAACCTATCTGTGCGTAACATCAGTTACTTAAAATTTTGAAAATAACCGGGCAGAGTGAATATCGACTTGAAGGACTGGGCATGGGCTATTGAATCAAAAAACTCGGTTGAGCTTGGCCAGCAATTACCTCTTAAAGTCATCCACCAATTGATGGTATGAAGCGAGCGCGAACCAGACCTTGTTGCTTTTTTATTACCCGATTGTTTTCTTCGGCTGCATGCTTTCGGAATAGAAAGAAATCCCCAGCTTCCCCTGTTTTGCCTGGTACATTGCCGTATCGGCAAGATGAACCAGGGCTTCGGCATTATTGGCATTCTGGGGATAAACGGCAATACCGATACTGCCTCCCAGCGTAAATTCCAACTCATTAAAAATATAAGGCTCCTGTAATTTTTTCAGGATTTTTTCGGCAACAGGCGCCGCTCCGTCAGCATCGGTTTCCGGCAGCAATAAAGCGAATTCGTCCCCGCCAAGGCGGGCGGGTATGTCCGAATCACGCAAAGTGGAGGAAATTCTTTTGGCTGTTTCTTTGAGCACCTCATCGCCAACAGCATGCCCCATACTGTCGTTGACAAACTTGAAGCGGTCCAGGTCCAGGTAAAAAAGTGAAATTGGCAGTTGAGTGCGGTGCGCCATGCTGATGGCATGTTGAAGCTGATCGGCAAATAACCGGCGATTAGCCAGACCGGTTAACTCATCGTAATTAGATAGCCAGATTAAGCGATCGTCAGCTTGTTTGCGTAAAGTGATGTCATGCACAATGCCGTCAACGCCTATACAGTGGCTGTGTTCATCATAAACAGGGGTGTCCGTCACTTCAAGCCAGCGGATATTTTTCTGTGTGTCGTATATTTCTAACTGGTAAGGCGAATTGAGTGTACATGGTTTGGTGTGCTCATCAAGTCTCAGGTTTGTCGGGTTATCGGTAAGATATTCATGGTAATGAGCCATAAATTCATCAGCCGTGTATCCGAGTATGTTGGTTATCGAAGGGCTGATGTAAGTGAATAGGCCTTCGCAATCGCGCTGATAAAAAAAGTATTCATTACTCAGGTTTTCAACCAGGCTACGGAATTTATGTTCGCTGGAATGCAGCTCGGCGGTGCGCTTTAAGACCAGATGTTCAAGCTCGTCTTTTAATTCCAGCAGGATTTTGTTGGTGGTCTGGACTTCGGCTTTTGACAGTTTTATTTTCTTGTTTTGTTTGCGAACCCCGGCAATCCATAGCAGTAATAAGACCAATACAATGATGAACGCTGCTACAATTTTCCGAATCAGTTCATGGTCGATTGCGGGTTTAATGCTGGGGACCCATTTGGCGTGGATATTCTGCATTTCCTCTGTACTTAGGGTGGCCAGCGCCTTTTGTAAAATGTCTGCCAGAATCGGCCAGTCATTACGTACGGCAATGCTTTCATTCATGTATTTATTGATGCTATCGCTATCATAGAAAGCTGCAATTTTCAGATCGGTCAGCAGATATTTTGTTTGCAGATAATTGGCTGTCGCCATAAAAGTAATGGCGGCATCGGCTTTTTCCGTGCTGACAGCCTTTAGCCCGTCCAGCATAGCGTCCACAAAATAGGGGGAGGCTGAAGGAAATTCTTTAATAACCCGGTTGGTATATTGGTAACCCTTAACCATCGCGACTGTTTTTCCGGCAAGATCGGAGCGATTTTTGATCGTGGTGTTATCCCGTTTGGTCATGATAACCAAGGATTTAATCAGGTAGGGCTGCGTGAAGATAAACAACTGCCCGCGATCCGGTCGATTGACCATCGTAGCGACTACATCAACCGTATGTGCAACAGCGGC
>JBAQYH010000212.1:0-2091 GCA_049299935.1 Methylobacter sp.
GCTTTTCGTGCTTTTCGTGGATGAAATGATTTTTCTAACCGCCTAGCCGCATGAACACCCTGAACCAACCCGTCGGCATATTGACAGGGATAGGCGCTCAAACCGCAAACCGGTTGCAAAAACTCGGCCTTTACGTCATTCAGGATTTGCTTTTCCACCTGCCGCTGCGTTACGAAGACCGAACCCGCGTTTATCGTATCGGTTCGCTAAAAGCGGGCATGACCGCGCTGATCAGCGGCACGGTTGAATTTCTCGACGTTTTACCCAGAGGCCGGAAAAGCCTGGTCTGCCGAATCAGCGACGGCTCCGGCTTTATCAACCTGAGATTCTTCCACTTTACCGCCAGCCAGCACAACGCGCTGAAACCCGGCACTTTGATCAGTTGTTTTGCCGAAGTGCGCTACGGTTTTGCCGGGCTGGAAATGGTCCATCCCGAATACAAGGTCATCGCCAATCCTGACGACTGCATCACCGAGACGCGCCTGACTCCCGTTTATCCGCTGACCGAAGGCCTCAGCCAGAATGTCATCCGCAAGGCGGTCAAACAGGCCTTAGAGCTTTGCAACCGTGACCCTGAGCTGCTGACCGACTGGATACCCGAATCGATCTTAAAGCAATACCGTTACCCTGCCCTCGCCGATGCGATCCAGACCCTTCATGCACCGGACGAATCGGTGTCGGTGGGAGCCTTGCAGAACGGCGACGTGCCCGCGTTAAAACGGCTGGCCTTTGAAGAGCTGCTGGCGCATTATTTGGTCTTAAGAACAACCCGGAACAAGACCAAGGCTTGGCAAGCGCCCTCGTTCCCTGTCGACGCGTCCAGCCGATTGTCCACCAATCATTTCATCCGCTCCCTGCCGTTTAAACTGACCGGCGCGCAGCAACGGGTCATATCAGAAATTGAAGCCGACTGCCGCAAACAACACCCGATGATGCGTCTGGTGCAGGGCGATGTCGGCTCAGGCAAAACCATAGTGTCCGCCTATGCGGCGTTGCTGGCGCTAACGGCAGGTTATCAGGTTGCAGTGATGGCCCCGACCGAATTGTTGGCGGAACAGCATTTCCGCAATTTCAGCGCCTGGTTTGACAGCTTCGATACGCAGGTGGTTTACTTAACCGGACAACTCAAAGGCAACGCCCGAAAGGAAGTTTTACACGCATTGGAAGACGGCACGGCCAACATTATCATCGGCACTCATGCCTTGTTTCAGGACGCCGTGAACTTCCATCGCCTCGGCCTGATCATTATCGATGAACAGCACCGTTTCGGCGTCCATCAGCGGCTGGCGCTCAGGGAAAAAGGCCAGCAGGGCGGCATCAGGCCGCACCAATTAGTGATGACCGCGACGCCGATTCCCCGAACCCTGGCCATGCTGCAATATTCCGACCTGGACATATCGATTATCGACGAGTTGCCGCCGGGCAGGAAACCGATCGTCACCAGCGTGATTCCGGCCGAACGGCGCGCCGATGTGATCGACCGCATCAACAGCTGGGTCGGCAAAAAACGGCAGGTCTATTGGGTCTGTACGCTGATTGAAGAATCGGAAGTCTTGCAGTGCGAGGCGGCGGAAAAAACCGCAGAAACACTGACCCAGGCTCTGCCGGATGTGCGCGTTGCGCTGATCCACGGGCGCATGAAAGCCGCAGAAAAAGACGCGGTCATGCAGGACTTTAAAAATCACCGGATCGATTTGCTGGTCGCCACGACCGTCATCGAAGTCGGCGTCGACGTGCCCAATGCCGGGCTAATGATCATCGAAAACCCGGAACGCTTAGGCCTTTCCCAGCTGCATCAATTGCGCGGCCGGGTCGGCCGCGGCAGTGACGACAGTTATTGCCTGCTGATGTACCAAGCGCCGTTATCCGATACCGCCCGCCATCGCCTCGGGGTTTTACGGGACAGCAACGACGGCTTTGTGATCGCCGAAAAAGACCTGGAACTGCGCGGCCCCGGCGAAGTCATGGGCACCCGGCAAACCGGGCAAATGCATTTTAAAATTGCCGATTTGGCTAGGGATTCCGAATTACTGGAAACCGTCCAACAAATCGGCGACGATTTCATCACCCATTCGCCCCAAGCCGTCCAAC
>JBAQYH010000213.1:0-2326 GCA_049299935.1 Methylobacter sp.
TGGCTTCTGGATCCCGGCAATCCCTGCCGGGATGACGTGCTTTTAAAGACTTGTGTATAACGATGAGCGCGCTGCGAGGGAACGAGATAAAGCATTCAACTTCGTTATGTTATGAATCCGGCATTGCCGCCAGACGGTTCTCCAGTTCGGCATTCACCAAAGCATCGTAATGGCGCTGCAGGATAGAGTCGGTAGGACGCGGAAACAGGGCGGATTCGATTTCACTTTGCAGATGCGTGAGAAAATTCTGCTTGATTGTCAAATCCTCGGGGACGATCAGTTCTGAATCCGGGCAGGAATCACCGGCGGCATCGGATTGTTGGGGAGATTTTGGGGAAAACAGCATGCGGCAAGCCGTTGGCAAAAAAGCGCAAGCTGCAATTAAAAGCATGGCCAGGAACAATAGAGTAACTTCGAACATATCAATACCTCACTATGAATGAAAAACGATAAGTACACACATCGGATGGATGTCGGTAACTCGGATTTCTAACAAGCAATTAAAATGCCACGCTACTTCTATAGTTAATGTATTGAATATTATCGTTAATTGATGGTCTTAAAATGCAAGGCCTGCTGCTTTTAGAACAATTTGTCAGCAATGCTGCACCACGATAGTTCATCAGCGGATAAGTTTTTGTTCATTGGGAAAAGAAACTTTGTAATATAGGATGTCTTCCAAATTCCATACCCTTTATTCAGAAATCTTCATGGTCAAAGAACGTTATACCCGCTTTAAGGACATTTCCGTCAGCGAAAGAATTTTAAATACCGTATTCCTGCTGACCATAGGATTCGGTTATCTGGCCGCTCTTGCAAATATGTATTACACCCATCAGGGGCTTGACGGAAAAGCCGGGCTCTCGGTTGAAGATGTCGTCATCAGTTATCACGGCTCCAACAGTCAAACGCGATTGGGTACTGCCATTAACGGCATTATGGAGCCCAACCTGAAATATAAAAGCGACAAAGACATTATCCTGCAATGGATACAACATGGCGCGGACGAACCGGAATATAACGAGAAAATTGCCCCGATATTAAACCGTGACTGCATTTTGTGTCATACCCCCAGCATTAATCCCTCATTGCCGGATTTAACCCATTACACGACGGTGTCCGAGGTTGCCCATGCAGGCGGCGCAACGATACCCAGGTTAGTGCGCGTATCGCATATCCATTTGTTCGGTATTGCGTTTATCCTGTTTTTTATCGGCAAAATCTTTTTGCTTTGCGATCTCAATGTTTACGTGAAAAGAGTGGCGGTGGTCATTCCTTTTGCGGCGATGTTATTGGATGTGTTGTCGTGGTTTATTACCAAATCCAATTCCTCATTCGCTTACGTCGTCGTTTTCAGCGGGGCCTTAATGGGGCTTTCTATGGGCCTGCAAATATTGCTTAGCATTTATCAGATGTGGTTTTACTCTAATAAACAAAGCTAAGGCTGGAGCCGTCAAGAACCTTACGCTTGGGATTGTTTGTTAACGTGCGCGGCCAGCGCGCTGTCCATGGTCGTCACATGCAGTTTGAACCATTGGGGCAGGCGGTCTTTGACAAACGAACGGCCAAACGCAATCAGCCCTTTATCGACTCGCGACTTGAATTGCTTGAATTCCCCGAGTACGCGCTGATGTTCGCTTTTGTGCTCGGCTTCTCCCGGATAAGCAAACTGCTTCATCAGCTGGTTTTCCCGTTCGAAATGCTGTTCGGTCTGTTCGTACAATTGCTGGAATAACGCCGGGAAAGCCGTATTGTCGGCGGCATCCAGGTCGTTTAACAGGCCGGTAAATTCATCATGATCGTTATCGATTCGATCATAGCCTACGGTAAGTACGCCGGTTTTTTCGAGCAATGTCATTTTAAGTTCACCTCATTTGTTATTGGAAAGCGGACGGCGGTTTTTGGGTTAATTAATCCAACCGATACCCTTCTTCCATCAAAACCCGTCTTACCGCCGGACGCTCTAGCATCAGGCGATAGTGTTTCAGGCAATTTTCCGGCCGCACAATACCGGTTTTGTAGGCCCAAAATTCGACATAAAACAAAGCGGCATCGGCGATGGTGAAGGTGTCCATGACATAACCTTGAGGCGACAACGCATCGTTAATAACGCCGAATCCGCGCTTAACGATGTCCATGCCCCGGATTCTCACAGCTTCAAAATCGGCTTCGTTGGGCGCGAACCGGTCGGCCGTAAAAAACCTGGCAAAACCCTGCCCATGAACCGTGCCGACCACGTAATCCATCAGTTCGATAACGCGCGCATTGCCGTCCGGGTCTCCGGGCAGCAGTTTGGCTTTGGGATAGCTGCTTGCCAGCCAATAGG
>JBAQYH010000214.1:0-6876 GCA_049299935.1 Methylobacter sp.
ATGAAATAATTTGAACAACTCGCGTTGTAGATTTACAGCGGGAGTGCAAGCTTTGCTTGCGCTGGCAGGCGAAGCCTGCACTCCGGCTTTTGGCAACTTACTCAAGTTATTTCGTGCACGTTCCTAAGCAACTGGCAGCCGGAGTGCAGGCTCTACTACGCTTGCAGGCAAAGCCTGCACTCCTGTCGCAATGAACTGTTTTTTGTATATAAGTTTTATTTGTCAGTGCTTGTCCGTCAAATCCGTGCCGCCTAGAGGCGCCTGCTTTTGGCATCCGTGTGTCATTTTCCAGTTCTTAATCGCCCGATTTGCCGCCAAAACAGAACCTTATCCAGGCTGCTGGCCAGCATGCCGGTTACGACCAGCAAGGCAACGAATGCATAAAGTCCAAAACCGAATTTAAGTTCAGACGAGGAGGCAAGTTTAACGCAGGCGACAATAATTCCCAGCATGTAAACTTCCAGCATCGCCCATTCGTCCATGTGTTGCAACCAGCGCATCCACTGCGCCAGATGCCGGTTCGGCCTCTTAAAATAAAGATGCGCGCTGATCAGCAAGGATAAAATAATGTTCAGCAGCGGAAACAGGATGCTGGAAAAAAACACCAGTACGGCAACGCCCCACAGGTGTTCTTCAAATAACGCAATCACGCCCGACCACAACGTGCCATCCTTGGTATTGCCCAACATTTTGATGCCGACCAGAGGCATCAAATTAGCAGGGAACATCAATATCAACCCGGCAATAGACAGCGCAAAAGTGCGCTCGACGCTTTGTTTGCGCGGCCGTTGCAGCAGGTAGCCGCAACGGGGGCAGTGCGCCTTGTCGCCGACCACGGGCGCGGCGGGGTTAAGCAATAAATCGCACTCGGGGCAGGCAGTGAAGTCTAGTTTGTTCATGTTTTTGGGGGAGTGTCCAGGGGCGGTGGCTATTATCCCTGCTGACACTCCTGTTGTCATGTTTGAGCAAAAGGTCAATTGCATCTGTACTGGAAAATGCCAATTCAAACATAAAAGCCTGTAAACAGGGTTAATGGAAGTTCCGCCTTTCGGCACTGAAAAAATCATCAGAGGATTACAAAAAACCATCTTAGGCTTGCAAAAAAATCATCCTAGACTGGCATACAAATGCAGTTTTTTGTTTCAGACTGTCGCTTCGTCAAACCGGAAAACCAAAGTGGTGCCCTTATCGCCATTTTGCTGTAAGACACTAATGACTCACTGTTCATTTGCAGTTTGTTATTCTGAATGCAATAGGTTATAGCGTTTGACGAGTTTACTACGTTTTATTTTATTCACTTTTGCGCATCGGTGATGGATTTCGGCTATCGTCTTTTTCCATTCTGTTGCGTTATCCTTTGAGGAAAATGTTATGAAAAAAATATTTGTTGTTGCTTCAATGTTGCTGTCGAGCGCTGTATATGCCGATACAGTAAATATTATCAGTCAGGCGGATTTCATCACCCCTTCCAATCCGAACGCATCCAGTACAATTGCGTATGCTTTTACGCCATCAGCCCCAATTTCTTTTAAAGTGGCCGGAAAAACCTGTAACTGGGTAAGCTCCTCTTCTCCATATGGTTCCGGCGGCGGTGCGGGCTGTAATTACAGCATTACAGTCAACCCAGCCGGAGAACTAATCAATGCGACAAGCAATGGAAACGGTTGTACGGCAGCAGGACAACCCATGATTGCTGCATGTAAGTAAAATATAGGCGAAGTAAGGCGCAATACGCGGAGGAATGCTATTGCGCTTGCCCTGAAGACCAAAGACAGGGCTTGGTCCCTGACTCTCGAAAAAGGCTAAACCATGAGTACACTTAATATTGCAGCGTATGGGGAAGGGATAATGTATCCTCCGACCCTTGAGCAGAATATGTTTGCCATCACGCAAGCAGGATGGACAAGCATTATTCTGAGTTTGTTTCACATCGATAGCAGCGGCGACATCATTTATAACAATCCCATGATTGTGCAGAATGGCGCTTACGTTGGTGATGCAGCTTGGCCTGGGCAGGTCGCGCAATTGAAAAAAGACAGTCTGGTCACGACTGTTTTGGCGTCTATCGGAGGAGGCGGCGTAAGCGATTTTTCCAATATCCAGACCATTTACGATAACAACAATAACTCTTTTAATGGAACCCCGCTACAGAAGAACTTTCAGGTTTTTCGACAAAGTTTTCCCGCGATAGATCTAATCGACATGGATTGCGAGGACAATTATGACCAGCCTTCCTTTGTGGCATTTTGTGAAATGTTGATTGATATTGGTTTTGGAATTACTTTTTGTCCGTACCGGAACAAGGGCTTTTGGACCGGCTCACTTGCTACGATTGAACAAAATTATCCGGGGGCTGTAAAGTGGTGGAATTTGCAATGCTATGACGGCGGAGCCGGTAACGATCCTGCTAGCTGGGCTGCGGCAATCCAAACAGCCATTCCGGGTTTTAATACGGATGGATTCATTCTTGCCGGCGATTGGAGCCGATTATGGAATGGCCAATATTGGCAAGGAGACTGCCCGAGTCAAGTGCAATCCCTGCTTTCCCCCTTTGAACCGGAATCTTGTGTCGGCGGCGCATTTATCTGGACCATCGATAATATGATTGATTATGCGGCGGTCTCCAAACAGCATCCCGATCCAGGAAGTTGCGGCGATGTAGAAATGCCTGATTATGTGGCAGCTATAGCGGATGCGCTAGCCGCAATACAATGGCAAAAAACAGCCGGTGTTGCAATGTATGACGATGCAAACTGGGAACAGGAAGTGTATCGGCAATCCGGGGTGACGGCAGAAACTGCCTTGGCATATGCCAATACCGATGATCGCGTTACGTTTTTCTTTTATATGAATGCCAATATGTCGCTGCCCCAACACGGCAACTTCAGTCCCGGCGATGCGGTTTTCTTTTCTGGAAAGCCTTGGTTAGGGAGCGCTCCCATGGCCGATACATACGAAAAAGTTATCTCCCGATGACAGAGTCCTGGGTGCATTAACTCGGCAAGCAGGATGATCCGCATTATCTGAATTCAGTCGACCGGCCAAGATGCGCCGGATGAAGATTTTGTATCTAACGTTGAGAGCGCCGTATGGCATAGTGCCCTACGGCGCAGCTTAAGCTAAAAACCTCGCGGGTTATTTATCCACTTTAATCGCCAGAAACACCGGACTGCCCTGACGCTGGATCAAAACAGCGATTGATTTACCGGCAGGGAGCTTTGCGACTATTTTTTCAAAATCAGCCGCATCGCGCACGATGTTGTTCTGAATTCGTAAGATCACATCGCCACGCTGAATGCCGGCATCCTTGGCGGTGCCCTTGGCAACGTCCTGCACTACTACGCCGTTTTTAGGCATTTGCAATGCTTCTCTTTGCGCATCGGTTAAATCAATGACATTGATGCCCAGTCGGTTATGCGGCAATTTTGGCGCGGCTGCTTTAGCGTCCGCTAATTTATCAACTTCATCCGGCAATAGTCCGACTTTGAATTCGATAGTTTTAACCTCACCCTGCCGGATGATTTTTAAGGTGGCTTTGTCATTAATCGGCGTTATGCCGACCATCGGCGGTAAGTCACCCGAAGAATCAATCTCTTGTCCATTAAATTCAGTGATAATGTCGCCGATCTGCAAGTCGGCTTTTTCTGCCGGACTGCCGGGCAGTACTTTGGAAACCAGCGCCCCCTGCGGTTTTTTCATGCCGAATGTTTCGGCCAGTTCCCGCGTTACATCCTGGATCTGGACGCCCAGCCAGCCGTGAGCCGCCTTACCGGTGGCTTTTATTTGATCGACGACATTCATCACCACATCCATGGGGATAGAGAATGAAAGTCCCATAAAGCCGCCGGTGCGGCTGTAGATCTGGGAGTTTATGCCAACGACTTTGCCTTCCATATTAAACAGCGGTCCGCCTGAATTACCCGGATTGATGGCGACGTCCGTCTGTATAAACGGCACATAATTCCCGCCGGGCAAGCTGCGTCCTTTGGCGCTGACTATGCCTGCCGTTACCGATTGCTCAAAGCCGAAAGGCGAACCTATTGCCAAGACCCACTCGCCGACTTGCAGCTTGTTCGGCTCGCCAATGGCCACTGCGGGCAAGTCTTTGGCTTCGACCTTTAAGACAGCAACATCGGTGCGTGCATCGGTGCCGATCACTTTGGCTATCAGTTCCCGGCGGTCGGATAATTTAACCACGATTTCATCGGCATCTTTTACCACATGACTATTGGTTAATACGTAACCGTCCGGGGAAATAATAAAACCCGAGCCTAAGGACGTAGTGTCCCTGGGCACATAGCCGCCGCCCTGTTCCTCTAAAAATCGTTTGAAAAATTCTTCCATTTCGGGAGGCATCCCCTCAGGAAGCTGCGGCTCTTCAGGGGCGTTTTCAGCCTCGGGCCGCGCTTTTTGCGTGGTGCTGATGTTGACCACGGCAACGCCATTGGTTTTTACCATTTCGGTAAAATCCGGTAATTGTGCAAATGCGTTTTGATTAAACAAAACGGCCAGGAAAAAACACCACTTAACTTTCTTGAGCATAAAAACCTCCATTTACTACCATTAATGAAATAACTTAATATTAAAAATAACAACCCAAGTATTAGATATAAAATTGTCTTATCACACTAAAAAGCTTTATTATCCATCAATAACATCTAAGCGTGTTAGAACAATAAACTTTCTCTCATTTCTCAGGCTGACTACCTTTACCAAATGCCTAATTCCCAAAATTACGATGTTCTTATTATTGGCAGTGGCGGCGCAGGCCTAAGCTTGGCGCTTAAGTTGGCGGATCATTCAATGCGTATCGCCGTGCTGTCGAAATTCGCTTTGACGGCGGGTAGCACCTATTATGCGCAAGGCGGCATATCCGCCGTTTTCGGCGCCGATGATTCCATTGAGTCGCATATTGAAGATACGCTGGATGCCGGTGCCGGGCTTTGCGATCCCGAGATTGTCAGGTTGACCGTGACGCACGGTAAAAGTTCCATAGACTGGTTGAGGCAACAAGGCGTTGCCTTTACCGAGGAGCAAACCGCGTCCGGTGAAGTGAAGCTGCATTTAAACCGGGAAGGCGGACATTCTCACCGCCGCATCGTACATACCGCCGATGCGACGGGTAAGGCGGTGTCTTTATCGCTGATTGAACGCGCTCAGGAACATGCCAATATCGAACTGTTCGAACACCATAATGTGGTGGAATTAATTACCGAATCCAGGGAAGCGGAAAAACGGATTTTGGGGGCCTATGTTCTGGATTCAAAAAATCAGCAGGTCAAGACCATGTCGGCCCGCGTCGTGGTTCTGGCAACCGGCGGCGCAAGCAAGGCTTATCTTTACAGCACCAACCCGCAAAGCTCGACCGGCGACGGCATCGCTTTGGCCTGGCGCGCCGGCTGCCGCGTCAGCAATATGGAATTCATGCAATTCCACCCGACTTGCCTTTATCATCCGCATGCTCATTCGTTTTTGATCAGTGAAGCGGTAAGGGGCGAGGGCGGTAAGCTGATTTTGCCGGACGGTTCGCCTTTCATGCAGAATTTTGATCCGAGAGGGGAGTTGGCGCCTCGGGATATTGTCGCCCGGGCTATCGATCATGAAATGAAAAAACGCGGCATCGACTGCGTTTATCTGGATATTAGCCATAAATCGGAACCGTTCATACGCGAACATTTTCCGACGATTCACCAGCAGTGTCTTGAGTTTGATATCGACATCACCAAACAGCCTATTCCTGTCGTTCCGGCCGCGCATTATACTTGCGGCGGTGTGTTGACCGACAGCTATGCGCGCACCGACATCGCCAATCTCTACGCCGTAGGCGAAGTCGCCTGTACCGGACTGCACGGCGCAAATCGCATGGCCAGCAATTCGTTGCTGGAATGCCTGGTCTTTGCGGAACGGGCCAGCGAGGATATTTTGCAGAAATTCCCCGGCATCTTGCCGCCCCCGGAACTCCCGGATTGGGATGAATCGAAAGTCAGCGATTCCGATGAAGAAGTGGTTGTTTCCCATAACTGGGAAGAGCTGCGGCGTTTTATGTGGGACTATGTCGGTATCGTCAGAACCGATAAACGTTTAAGCCGGGCATTGAGCCGCGTGGAGTTGCTTAAAAAGGAAATTGCCGAATATTACAGTAACTTCCGCGTTACCAGCGATTTGCTGGAATTGCGTAATCTGGTCATTGTCGCCGAATTAATTATCCGTTGCGCCCAGCAGCGTAAGGAAAGCCGCGGCTTGCATTACACGCTGGACTATCCGGAAGCCGATAACAGCAAACCGGCGCAAAATACTGTTTTGACGCCGTGACCGGCTGACCGCTGTTGATGCTTAGGAATGCGTTCGAAATAACTTCGGCAACTTGCTCCCTCTCCTGATGGAGAGGGTTGGGGTGAGGAGAATCAAATGCTCAAGTTGTTTTATGCCCGTTCCTTAAGGATTTAGCAGCGGTTTGATTGCCAACGCGGCTTGCTCGCAATCAATAGCCGATTTCTCGACGCGCCGGCTCAGGAAAAAACCAATACTTAAGCCGTCAATATCGCGAGAAGCATATTCGTTGAGATCGGCGCACACCTGTTGCATATGCTGCTCGGCCTGCATTAAGGTCTCAGGTTTTTGGGCTTCATTACTTTCCAGCAGCATCATCACCTCGCTGGTCATTTGGTTCTGCAAACGGAACACTTCTTCTACGTGATGTTCGAAGTCTTCACGTGACTGGCCGTTTGCGCCGTATCCGCCAAAAAACGGCGTAGCGCAGCCCGACATTAGCGAAGCAATAGCGAGCGCTGCCATGCTTCGAAGAATAACCAACACATTCATCATTTTACGTTTTAAACCACACTTACAAGGCTTATTGATTAAGCTCAATATACT